>JBDRTQ010000155.1:0-3056 GCA_043823885.1 Candidatus Eiseniibacteriota bacterium
CTCCTCAGCGTTAATGAAGAAGGTCCCGGGGGTTTCCTCAAGTCGGTCCATCGACCCGGCGTCCTGGAGCATGATCGCCGAGCGCGCCTCCCAGACGCACGGATTGGACGGCTTGGCCAACGGATCGGACGGCTCGGACGGCGGCTCAAGCGCGGCCTCGTAGACGCGCTCCCTCCCGGGCGTCCGGCGCAGGGGACCGACCTTCCCCGACCCAACGATGACGACCCGCTGCCGCGGCGCGGCCATGATGCGGATCGGACGGCCCGGCTCGCCGACCTGGGCGATGGTCTCGCCCCTGTTCTTCTCGGCGGTCCAGGCCCGCTTCCCCTTGTCGCAATTGAACGCCATGAAGCCCCCTTCGTACTCGCCCTCGCCGATGAGCAGCGTGTCCCCGGCCTTCAGCTTCAACGAGGCGAAGTTGAGGTCCCGCCAGGCGCTCTTCCACGAGAGGCCGTCGCTCTTGTCGTCGCCGGTCAGCGAGACGTAGTACGTCCTGCCCGGCTTGAGCATCGGCCCGCAGCCGTACTTGGACTCATCAATGACCATCGGCTTGGCCAGTTCCAGAAGCTCCGGGCTCTTCGGGTCGGAAATGTACGTCCCCGCCGCGGGAACCTGGACGCACAGGATCAGGGACAGCATCAGCGCACAAGCAGCATTTCTCATTGCGGTCTTGTCTCCAGTTCAGCCAGAATTTTCTCAACAGCGCTCGGCGCGGTTCCGCGGCGCCGGAGCATCACTTGGCCACGCCCAACGCGCCGACGGTCTCGCCCAAGCCGAAGGACCAGCGCAACTTCACCGACCCGGAAAGCAAGATCATGAAGATGGGCGACGGGTCGTTCGACCAGGCCTACAACTGCCAGGCGGCGGTGGATTCGGAGGCCCAGATCATCGTGGCGCGCCAGGCCACGGACGCGGCGAATGACAAGCAGCAGATCGAGGAGAACCTGGGTGAGAAGCCCAAGCGGGAGAGCGCGGACAGCGGCTACTACAGCCAAGACAACGTCAAGTATCTGCGCGGCAAAGAGATCGACGACTACGTGTGCCCGAACCGCGTGAAGCATGGGGAGAACCCGCCGCCGGTCCGGGGCGGCATCCCGAAGGACCTGCCGTTCATCGACCGAATCCGGCGGAAGCTGCTCACCAAGAAGGGCCGCGTGACGTACGGGAAACGCAAAGAGATTGTCGAACCGGTCTTCGGGCAGATGAAGCAAGCCCGGGGGCTGAGGCAGTTCCTGCTTCGCGGCCTGGCCAAGGTCCACGGCGAGTGGTCCCTGTGGTGCACCACGCACAATATCCTGAAGGCATGGGTCGCGCAGGTCGGGTAAGGAGGTGCGATCCCCCATCCGCACGCGTCCTTGCGCTTCCGGCGAGGCCCAAGTGCACATCGTCAAGTTGCCCGGCAAGCGAAATCGGGTTGGGTTCGCAAAAGGCATCATAGAGTATCACGTCATCTCAGTTTGGAACCGAATACTCGGACGGTCTCCTTGGCCTGCCGCTCCCCACAGATTGTGGCTTTCTTCATGATCTACTCCTGTTGCTCGGGCGTCGTGTCGCAGCTCACTCCCGGAACCCCAAGGCCTGCAGCGCGAGCCCTGGTGTATGCCGCGTGGCCTTCCGGTCCCCCCCTGCAGACGCGCCACTGGGGCGCTCTGCAGATGCCGTCCTCGTAGCCGCACACCTGCAGCGTGCTGTGGATGCTGTCGTAGAGCCTCTGCAGGAGCGTTCGCGCGGGCAGGACGTCCCCGTACTTGAGCCCCAGGATCTTCAGGACGTCCAGGTCCTTCTTCTGGTCCCGCAGGCCCATGCCAGGGCCGGACACGCAGAGGCCGGACTCAGGACGGTACTTGCCGCAGGGCGTGCAGATCATGCACGGTCCGCTGATCAGCTCGACGGGGATGTCGGGGTTGTGGTGGATGATGTCGATCGCCTCGAACACGTTGTCCTCCTCCTTCGGCTCTAGAGACTCGCGTCCGCCGTGGAAGCATGTCATGCACATCAGGTGATGCGGACGAATCTGCAGGACCTGTGCCTCGCCCATGGCCGCGCAGGAGTCTCTCTTGTCGCGCGCCTTCTCGTCCTCGCAGCGGGGGGGGATGACGGCCCCGACGCCCTGAGCGATCCCGCGCTCGTAGTTGCCGCTGTCCGCCAGCCGGCAGCCCTGCCACGTCTCGGAGGGCGTCCTCCCGGGCCCGCAGATGCCGCGGCAGTCCGGGATGTCCTGGAAGACATGATGGAAGACCTCAAGGGCCGCCCGGGTCGCGCCGGGAACCATGCCCAGTCTCTGAAGGATGTCCAGGTCGCGCTTGTCATTGAAGAGCCCTCCCTCCGGCGTGTCGTATTCCCGTCCCGGGTTCTGATAGGCGTAGACCGAGTCCACGTTGCACCGAAGCGTCAGCGGCTTCATCAGGTCCGCTCGGGCCGCGGCCGCGATCTCGTCGAGTCGTTCACCGAAGTCGTACGCCGCGGGATCGTCCGAGCCGAGGCGGCAGATGATGCACATGATCTGGTAGGGGCGTACGTCAATTGAGTCGAATTCCTGAACCATCTCCATCTCCCTTCTGTCCTCCCCGGCGCCCGGGGCAAGCTCCGCATGGCCGCCGTCACTGCGACGGCGTGCCGTTCGATTGTGATTATGGGGTGCTCGGCAGACCGTGTCAAAGGCCAAGCCTGCTGATTCGCACCTGACCGGATGCGGCGAGGAGAGCCGCCATGCCAAAATCCGGCCCTCTTAGGGCTTCCTGACCACAACGTCCACGAGTCGAAACACATAGTCCGCCGGATAGCGGTTGCGATGGTCGAATGGGTCCTCGTAGTCCAGGCCGCCGCCGCAAATGACGATCTTATGTGGCGTCAGTTCTGGTCGGCTGGTGTCGCCGATGCGGAAATGCACCGTGTTCTCGTATAGCCCGGTCATCAGACTACCCGGCATGGTGTAGTTCGACGTCATGCCGTGAGCGATACGCTGGATTCTCTTGATAAAGCCCACCGCTTCCTCTATCGACTGGAAGTCCGGCAGTTCCTTGCACAGTGCGTTCTGAACCCAGGCCGGATGTTGC
>JBDRTQ010000156.1:0-6561 GCA_043823885.1 Candidatus Eiseniibacteriota bacterium
GAACACCACCTGCATCAGGTCGTCAGCCTGGTCGGTGTCGTTGCCCCACTGGGGCGACTGGTGGAGCAGAAGGCCGCGCAGGTGCCCGGCGCTCTCGAAGTCACTGGACAGGGCGTCGAGCAGTTCCGCCATCGAGATCGCGTGGTCCTGGAAGACGTGCTTGCGGATAGCGGCGAGTGAGTCCGTGATGGTGCCGATGCCGACGCCCTGTATGTAGGACGTGTTGTACCGCGCGCCGCCCTCGTTGTAGTCGAGCCCGTGTTCTATGCAGTCGTCCGTGATGAGCGAAAGGAACGGTGCGGGCATCTCCGCCGCGTAGAGGCGTTCGATTGTGTCGTTCCCCCCGAACTTGACCTCGAGGAGGCTGTGGAGCTGCGTGCCGAACGCGCGCACAAGCTCGTCGAATTCGTGGAACGATCCGGCTTCGCCCGTCGCGGGGCCGATCCGTTTTCCGGTCCGCGGGTCGATCCCGTCGTTCATCGCCAGTTCGAGTACCTTCGGCAGATTGAAGTAGCCCGTGAGGATGTACGCTTCCTTCCCGAAAGCGCCCGCCTCGACGCAGCCGCTCGTCCCACCCTCTCTGGCGTCCTCGACCGTCTTGCCCTGCCGCACGAGTTCCTCGACCACGGCGTCGGCATTGAAGACCGACGGGTAGCCGTAGCCCTTCCGGATGACGCGGCACGCCTCACGCAGGAAGCCGTTCGGCGTCTTCCGGGATAGCTGCACGTTCTGACTGGGCTGAAGCGTGTGGAGCTCGTCTATGACCTCGAGGATCAGGAACGACACGTCGCTCGTGCCGTCCGAGCCGTCCCGTTTCAGGCCCGCGATGTTGATGTTCGCGGAGTCCGTGTAGGTTCCGCTCTCCGCCGCGGTCACGCCGACCTTGGGGGGAGCGAGGTGGTTGTTGAACTTGATGAAGAAGCACTCGAGCAGCTCCTTCGCCCGCTCGCGCGTCAGACTGCCGTCGGCCAGGCCGCTCTCGTAGAAAGGCTGCAGGTGCTGGTCGAGGTGCCCGGGGTTGAAGGCGTCCCAGCCGTTCAGCTCGGTGATGACGGCGAGGTGGCAGAACCAGTAGGTCTGAAGCGCCTCGAGGAAGCTCCGCGGGGCTCGGGCCGGCACCCACGCGCACGTCTCCGAGACCAGTCTGAGGCCGTCGCGGCGGGCGGGGTCCGGCTCGCTCTCCGCCATTCTGCCGGCGACCGCGGAGTGGCGTTCGGCGAGAGTAATGACCGCGTCCGCGACGATGTCCATCGCGCGGAGCTGCTCGCGCCGGTGCTCCGTAAGGACGTCAGGGGAGAGGTCCAACGGGTTCCGCGCGGTGCCAGGCGCTGGCTCGACGCCGTCGCGGGCACAGCCCGAGCCGTCCGCTCCATCGTCAAGCTCCGCCAGCGCCGCGGCCACGTCCGCTTTGAGGTCGAGCAGGCCCTTCACGTAGATCTTGCCGTCTGCGACGGTGTGACCGGGTGCGCGCTGCTCCATGAACTCGGTGAAGATGCCGGCGTCGTACGCGTCTTTCCAGCGCTCGGGCAGAAGCCCGAACATCCGGTCTCTGAGTGAACGGCCGTTCCAGAAGGGAATGATCTCGCCTTCGTAGATCTCGATGACGTCGGGGGCCACCGTGTAGCTGGTTCTCTCGCGGCTATCCAGAATGCGGAGGTCCTCAAGGCTGTGGCAGGTGATCTCGGGGTAGGTGGGCGTCGCCTTCGGCGCGGGCCCGCGCTCCCCGACGATGGTCTCGTCCGCGTCGATGAAGATGGACTTCGTCTCGCACAGGTACTTGAAGGCGAGCGCGCGCATCACCGAAGGCGTGTGTTTGCCGTCGTTCTCCCGATAGAACTCGGTGATGAGCCGCGCGCGTTCCGCGCTGATGGTGGCGGCGGCCGCTACCGACTTCTCTCTGAGACGCTGCACGCGTTCGGTCAAGTTCCTGTGACTCCAATTGGCGCAGATGAGTGCTGCCGGTAGCTGGCGCGGCCGTCCCCGAATCTGTCCGGTCAGCCGCCCGTCCTGACGTCGAGCCCCATGGCGGCCAGTGCCTCGGCCACTTCCTCCACCTTGTCTTGCGTTACCTCGGCAGAGTCGGCGTGTTCCCACTCGCGTTCGATGCGAGCATACTTATCGGCCGCCGTCCGGTGGAAGGGGAGAATGTGCACGCGCCGCGTCCTCAGCGCCGCAACTCTTCTTCCGAGCGCGTTCACGTTCTCCGTCCCGTCGGTGAGGCCCGGGATGAACGGGAAACGTATCCATATCTCCGCTCCGGCTTCGTCGAGCGCCTGCAGATTCCCTAGTACGGGCCCAAGCGGCGCGCCGACGCACCTCTGATGCTCTGTCTCGTTCATGAGTTTAAGGTCGAAGAGGAAGAGGTCCGCAACAGTCGCAGCTTTGAGAACGGCGTCGCGCGGCGCGTAGCCGCTCGTATCGACCGCGGTGTGGATACCGCGCTCACGACAGGTCTCGAGGCAGGTCTGGAGGAACTCGTGCTGTTCGAACGGCTCGCCGCCCGAGAACGTGACGCCCCCGCCGGACTCCTCGTAGAAGGCCGTGTCGCGCTCGATCTCGGCCATGAGTTCTTCCAGGGTGATCGATCGTCCGACCAGCCGCCGCGCGCCCGCGACGCACACGTCGATGCAGCTGCCGCAGCGCAGACAGGACCGCCGGTCGGGGACCGGGCGTCCGTCCGCGCCCTCGACAGGAGGGTTCGGGCAGGCCTCGACGCAGGCGCCGCATCCCACGCATCTGTCCCGGACGACGACGAGTTCCGCCTCGCGGGAGAGCCCCTCGGGGTTGTGGCACCACGTGCAGGAGAGTGGGCAGCCCTTGAGGAAGACGGTGGTTCGGATGCCGGGTCCATCGTGGATGGCGTAGCGCTGGATGTTGAAGCAGGTGCCCGTCACTTCGCTAGCTCCAGAGGTTCTCCGGGTAGACACCACGCTCGATGCGCTTTCTGATGGCGTCTCTCGCCGTCGGCATGTCCTCTCGATACGTGATGCCGAACCAGCGTTCGTCCGTCGGGAGCACGCGGACGCGCGCGCGGCCGTCGTCGATGAGGCCGTTGACTACGACGGGGAGGTAGCATTCGGCTCCGGACGTGTCGATGTTGCGCGCGAGGAACTCGCGGAAGCCCGCGTCCAGGTGCTCGAAGAAGCCCACGCCGAAGCCCCAGATGTTCATTGATACCGTGCTGTCGGCGGGGATGAGCGTCCAGACGCCCTCCGGCCCCTCGCACTTGACGCCATCGGGGAAGAGCCGGATGGTCTCGCGCTCGACTATCCCTTCGAGGAAGCCGTCCGGCGTCACCTCGCACACGCCGCGGGACACGTGCCCGTGCTCACTCAGCGTGTTCTCGAGCAGGTATCCCGCCATCGAGTACTCGGCGGCGGTCGTGGAGTCGCTGCCGTCCGGGTCGGCGTCCGCTTCGGCTCGCCTCGCGGCGTCTCCGGCTGCAACATGCGCCAGATGCTGTCCGATCGCCGCGAACGCGCCCGCGCCGTAGAAGTCGTCGGCGTTGATCACGGCGAAGGTACCGGGGACCTCTTCGCGCGCACAGAGCACGGCATGCGCGGTGCCCCAGGGCTTCTTCCGTCCGGGCGGAACGGTGAAGCCGTCGGGAAGCGCACTCAGTTCCTGGAACGTGTAGGCGGTGTCGATGTGAGGCTCGACGTTCCGACCGACCGTGTCACGGAAGTCGGACTCGATCTCGCGGCGGATGACGAAGACAACCTTGCCGAAGCCGGCTCTGATCGCGTCGTAGACCGAGTAGTCGAGGATGATCTCGCCGGACGGTCCGACGGGGTCCACCTGCTTGAGCCCGCCGTAGCGGCTGCCTATCCCTGCGGCCATCACGACCAGGCTGGGGCCGGGTCCCGGCAGTCCCCCGCGCGCCGACTCGGGGCCCCCGGGCACCGACACTAGTTCCGGCTCCCGTACTCGACGAGCACGTGGTAGGGCGAGCGGACCATCCCACCGGGCACCATCATCATGTCGTCAGGGGAGAGCATAGAGGGCAGGAGCGCGCTCGACATCGGGATGAGCCTCGGTACGTCCTCGTTCAGCCAGACGAGGGTTCCCTCCGGAAGCCAGCGCCTCCTGGTGGCGAACGAGATGGGGTCGACTTCCTCCGCGATCTGGACCTCGATGCACCTGCACATCAGAGTTCCGAACGGACCGACCAGTTCCTGCACGTCTCCGCATTCCGCGACCCTCATTGCGTTCCGATCGCCGCCCAGCGCGGCGAACGCGGTCTGTCTGGCCTCGAGGAAGAGCGTGCCGGCGGTCTCGTCGTCAAGTGGGGTGATGTCTTCGCGGGTTCCGCTCTCGTCGATGCGGAAGGCCTTGAGCAGCACCGGCTTGCCGAACGAGAAGAGCGCGTGCAGCTCGGAGCCGTTCGCGCTTCCGGCCTTCGTCCGCGTCTCGATGATCCACACTTCGCCCGCGTCGGTCTTCGACATGCGGAGTTCGAGTGTCTCCTTCGGACCGTCGCCGACCGACTCATACCTGACCCAGTCGCCGTCCTTGACGTCGAGACCGATCCGGTACTTCGAACTCCAGGCGAGGAGCGCGAGGTACAGGTCTTCGTCCGCCCCATCGAGGATGTCGAAGGGCACCGGATCCGCGGGTGTCGCGGGCTCGGCGGTCCGCTTCTCCATCGTGAGCCGCTCCGGGGTGCCGGCGGCCGTCGATGAGCCGCCCGCTCCCGGCGAGGCGCCGGTCTGGGCGAAGGCGGCCACGGTCACCGCTATCATGAGTGCGAGTGTGAGTGCCAGCGTGGTCCAGGTTGCCCCGGCGGTTCCTCGATGCCGTCTCATGCGTGTCTCCTCTCTGTGGACCGCTGTGCGGTCCAGCACCAACACGTGTGATCGCCTGCCTGTCTTCTGATACGTAGAGCGTACCGGCGCGGCGGGGACATGTCAACCGCGGAGCGCATGAACGGCCCCGCAGCCGTGTCGACCGAGGGCGGAAGAGGGCACCGCGGCCGTGTCGACCGAGGGCAAAGACAGCCCCCGCGGTCCCTGTACAGGGGGATTGGACGGAGTTGTCGTGCCGCATGTTCAGCCCGGGATGGCTCTTCTTCGGAGCCTGAGCTGCGAGACGATGACGCCTGCCAGCATGAGCGCGCAGCCCGCGAGCGCCCTGGATGAGAGCGTTTCGTCCAGGACGGCCCACCCGCCGACGGCCGCGAAGACCGCCTCGAGACCGAGGATGATAGCCGCGTGCGAGGGAGGCGTCTTGCGTTGCCCGACGAGCTGGAGCGTATAGGCGATACCGACGGAAATGAACCCGCCGTAGAGGATCGGTCCGGCGGCGGCGATGATGCCGTCCATGCGAATGTCCTCGGTCACGAGAGCCGTCACGAAGCTCAGAATGGCGCAAGTGGCAAACTGTATGAACGCGAGGGTTCCTACGTCGATCCGCTTGATGAGCCATCCGACGAGGATGACGTGTCCGGCCCAGAAGAAGGCTCCGGCGAGGACGAGCGAGTCGCCCAGGCCGATGGTCAGGTTCTCCGTGACGCTGAGAAGGAACAGCCCCACTATCCCCAGCGCCGCGCCTGCCCAGGCGGCCGCCCCGGGGCGCATCTTCCACAGGAGCCCGAGGATGGGAACGATGATCACGTAGAGCCCCGTGATGAACCCGGCCTTGCCCGCGGTCGTATACACGATGCCGAGCTGCTGCAGGGACGCGCCCCCGTAGAGAAGCGCGCCGGCGGCGAGCCCGCTCAGGAGCAGCTCGCGCAGGGGAGGGCGATCGGGTGCGGCAGTCGGGTGGGCCCAGGCTGACGGCCGCGCCGGCGTCGAGGCCGGGTATCCTCCGTCTTCGCGCCGCCGCGCGAGCGCGATGAGCGGCAGCATCGGCAGACTTCCCAGAGCGAACCGCACGGCGTTGAACGTAAAGGGGCCGATGTGGTCCATCGCGATGCGCTGGGCCACGAACGCGAATCCCCAGATGGCGGAAGCGAGCAAGAGGAACGACTCGGAGACGAGCGGTCGCTCCTGCTCCTTCGGCGCCTCGTGTCCGTTCCGGTGTGTCGACTCGTTCAAGAGCGCTGTCCCTTCCCGGGTTCTGGCCGCGCGGGAGCAACACGGCCCGCCTTTGGGCATCTATCTTGCATGAGTCGGCGATTATACGCGGGCGCCCGATGCCTGGGAACCGGTATCGGGCGGCCCGCGAGGTCCGCTGCCGCCGCCTGACAGCCGGGGCCGCATTCCTGAGTGAAGGCCATGGCCCGTGAGCGGCCGCGGCCACGCGATGAGGGCGGTCCCGAGCTTGAACGCGGGGCGGCCTGTGTCTATTATAGTAGTGCACGCGCGAGCAGTGCGCGTACTGGACCAGGCGTCAGGAGAGCAATGCCGAGCCGCCGCAGGACACTCGCACTCATCACGGCCGCGCTAGCCGCGGCCGTCCTTTACCCGTCGACCGCCCAGGCATACGTTGGGCCGGGGGCGGGATTCGCCGTGGTCGGTTCGCTCGCCGTGGTCTTCATCACGTTCTTCCTGGCGATGGGCTCTCTCATCTCCTGGCCGTTCCGCGCGGTGAGGCGCGCCATCAAGTCTAGGCATCTGA
>JBDRTQ010000157.1:0-6473 GCA_043823885.1 Candidatus Eiseniibacteriota bacterium
CGGCTCTCGGAGCAGGTGGCCTCCCTCACGGTCATCGATCGTCCCGAGCTTGTCGAGGAGCTGCATCTGACCCTGGCGGACGAGTTCGGAGACGTCCTCTCATTGGTCAGGTTCGACAGCCTCTACTCCCTGGGGTGGCAATGGCTGACGGTCCACGACGCGCGTGCCACCAAGGACCAGGCGCTCGTTGCGCTGCTGCGCCGGCAGGGACTGGAGGGCGCCGAGGTGGTCGCGTTCGGCGACAGCAACGGAGACATCCCGCTGTTCCGTGTTGCGGACCGGTCGATCGCCGTTGCCAATGCGTCGACGGAACTCACGTCCATGGCGACCGAGGTGATCAGCGCCAACAGCGAAGACGGCGTCGTGGGATTCCTCGAGCGGGAGTGGCGGAGAGACGCGGAGGTCTGAGATCCACATGGCGACATGGAACGAGCTGTTCGAGCGGGGAGAGGGCGTCGCGCGTTTTCCCGAACGCGAGGTGCAGGAGTTCGTCTCCTTGCTCGAGCGACGATTCACCGAACGCCCGCTACGCATCTGGGACCTGTGCTGCGGAGCCGGCCGGCACACCGTGGCCATGGCCGCCCGCGGTCACGAGATCTTCGCCAGCGACATCGCCGCGCATGGAGTCGCCCTGACGGAGAAGTGGCTGTCCGAACTCGGTCTCTCGGCGCGAACCGCCGTGGCGGACATGACCGAATGTCCGTGGCCCGATGCGACCTTCCACGGAGCCGTGAGTTGGGACTCGCTCCATCACAACACTCTCGGGAATATCCTCGCGGCTCTGCATGTTGTACGTGAGCGCCTCGAATTCGGCGGCCTGTTGCTGACCACTCTGAAGTCGACGCGGGCGGACTGGTTTGGGATGGGCACCGAGATCGAGCCCGGCACCTTCGCGCATGACTCGGGACGGGAGGCGGGCGTGCCTCATCACTACTTCGATGAAGATGGCGTCCGCAGCGCGTTCGCCGGGTGGGAACTCCTGTCGCTGGTCGAACTCAGGTGTGACTACCTGGAGCGGCCGCAAGACGGCCCCGACGCGAACCCGTTCCGATACACCGCCTGGGGCGTGCTGGCGAGGAAGTGACCGGAGCGGGGAGGATACGCCTTCAGTTCGCACCGCGATGATGGTTCACTGCTGCTTGTAGACAGTTGCAGCAATCGGACGGACTTCTGGTGCACGTCACGAAGCTCAGGCACGTCATCGTGAACGTCGGGGGCGGCCGACTCCACCTCGACACCGCGCGCGAGCAGGCGGTCGAGAGAGTCCGCAGGGTGGTCGCTGCCGTACTCATCATCGTTGTGGTGGTTGTCATTGTCGTGCTGTGGCGGATGGGCCTGATGTGAGAGCGCCCCGCGCGTCTTCGTCGAGGCGGCGGGGAAGTAGGGTGGTGACCGCCAGAACGTGACGGGATTACGGAGAGCAGACACATGACGAACGCGTCGGATAGGAAACACCTCCTGGCCTACTGCGGGTTCTACTGCGGTGACTGTATGGGACACACCGGCGTCATAGCGGACGCGGCGGAGCGATTCAAGGCCGTCCTCGACCAGTACAAGTTCGGGAAGACCGCCGGAGCGATGTTCCAGGAGGAGCTGGCGGAATACGACAATCTCATCGAGATGGTCGATTTCATGTCCGGACTCCGGTGTCCAGCGGTGTGCCGTTCGAGAGCGGACCATACCTCGTGTCCGGCGAAGAACTGCTGCATCGACAAGGGCTACTTCGCCTGCCACGAGTGCGACGAGTTCGAGACGTGCGACACGCTGCGGGCGGTGCACTTCGGCATCCACGATGAAGCCTGCGTTCTGAACCTGACGGCCATTCGAGAGATCGGACTGGACGCCTGGCTCGAGAGCGGCGAGCGGCACTGCTACTGGACACTTGACGCTGACGACGCCTCCGAACGCGACTGACGCGCTCATCTCCGTCGAGACTCCGCGCAGTGTGGGTCTCTGTGCGGAGGTCGACCGGTAGCCGAACACAGCGAGCACAGCACACAGACGCGCGCGAGGCCGAGAAGGTCCCGCGCGCGGTGCCGTGATAAGGTTCTTCTGCTTCGTGTCTGCCTTGCCGCCTAGTGCTCCACGACCGACTTGGTCACATGCGCCGGTCGCGCCGTGGCCACCGGCGGATCCGCGTGGAACTCGTTGATCAGTGTGAACTCGCCGGTCTCAGCGTTCAGCTCGCCCACGTGCCACCAGTAGTTCTCTCCGCAGGTTCCGGTCGGAACGTTCAGAACTCGGATCAGGTTGTTGCCCGCGTAGATCTGAACGACGGCGCTCGAGGTAGCGAGCGTTCCGGTGCCGGTCCACTCGTGGACGGCGTACACGTAGTTCCCCTCATACTCGGGGAGGAGTGTGACGGTCTCCGGGCCGAAGCTGTACAGGTCGTCTACGTCGAGTTCGGCGTAGGGCGCTCCCAGGAGCGTCCCTCTGTTCGCGAAGTATACGTGGGTGTACGTCCCGACGCCGGTCGGGACCCACAGGTGCGAGTCGAGATCCGACGGGTCCAGTCCCCATGTGAGAATGAACCTGTACTGGTCGGCCGACATGGCCGACGGCACGAGCACGACGTCCTGTTCGACCGTGGCGCCCGCGGCGACCGCGAGCACCATCGAGAACGGCTGGTAGCCGCTCGCCGAGGCCGTCACGAGGACGAATGCGCTCGGGAAGACGTTGGAGACGGAGTAGCTTCCGCCGATGCCGCTGGTCGTCTGGACGCCGTTGACCGAGACGGTCGCGCCGGTGATACTCCCGCCGGTGGTCGCGTCGCGGACCACACCCTGGACTGTGCCCGGGTTCGTGGCGGACACGCAGCCGGGCGCCGTAACTACTGGCTCGATCAGCGCGATCCCAAGCGGGGTACGGCCGGTGTTCGGCCCGTCCATCTGATTCAGTCTGACCTCCTGAGTCCCGCAGTAGCCCTGCGCGAGGTAGACGCTGTTCTTCAGCACCCCAAGGACGCCGCCGGCGTCCGAATAGTCGGCCCAGCAGATGTAGACGAGAACCGAGCTCGAACTCGGCGGATACGCCGTGGCCAGAAGAAGGCCCGAGGTCCGCGACGCCAGCTCGGCGGCGATGAGGCCGTTGTCCATGTCGGTGATGTCGTCGGTCGCGAGTCCGACCAGCGAGGCGCGGATCTCGTCCCAGCTGTCCTCGGGCACCCAGGCGATCCTGTGGATGCCGGGTATCGGAGTGGCACCGCCCGTCCAGGGGAAGAGCTCGTCCCAGTCGGTCGGGACCGCGCCCGAGCCAGTGATGACGTCGTCCCTGTCGTACGTGTAGAGGCCCACCTGATAGCCGTCGCCGATGGCGAGGCAACTGGCCTCGTCCTCGCACGGGCTGGCCACGCAGATGTACTGAGCGCCGGCGACGGGCAAGGCCGTCAGTCCGTCCCGCACCTTCGCGCGGAACGTCCCCAGTTCACCCATGTCGATGGTGACAAGCCCGTCGGCCCCGGACGTGCCGCTGCCGACGACCCAGTCGCAGTTGGTGTCGGGCGCGCCGGGTGAGGACGTCCCCCCGCAGCCCGCCATGGTGAAGCCGACTGTCGCAAGCAGGAACGCCACGAGAGCAAAACGAAGCACGTTCAGCAACATCGTTCCCTCCTTCGCGAGATGCCCTGCGGCGCTGCGCATCGCGTGGCAGTGCCGGAAGGGTAGCGCGCAGCATGAGCCAGCACTACTTCCCCGAAGATATCGTGCTGGACTGACAGTACGCACGTTCCCTGCCAGGCGTGCAAGCGGCGCGGGAGAGAGAAAACGCCCTGTAAATGAATGGCGCGGTCGTCTACTCTCCGATGGAGAAGAACTGAGCGACGCCGGGGAGGTGGACGCGGGCGCCGGTCGCCGACCCGGCAGCACGGGAAAGAGTTCATAGGAGGGGAGAGCGCGATGGTACACGACACGATTCTCGGCACGATCGGCAGCACACCGATCGTTCGCATCAACCGCATGACCGGGGACGCCGACGCCGGAGTCCTTGCCAAGCTCGAGGCCTTCAATCCAGGGGGCTCGCTCAAGGATCGTATCGCGCTCGGCATGATCGAGGACGCAGAGCGAATCGGTAGCCTCGGACCGGGCGGCGTCATAGTCGAACCTACATCCGGCAACACGGGCATCGGGATCGCGCTCGTTGCCGCGGTGAAGGGGTACAGGGCTGTGCTTGTCATGCCTGAGACGATGAGCGTCGAGCGGCGCGCGCTTCTCAAACAACTGGGCGCGAGCATCGTGCTGACGCCGGGCGGCGACGGCATGAAGGGCGCCATCGCGGAGGCTGAGCGCCTCGCGGCGAAGCCCGGACACTTCATGCCCCAGCAGTTTTCGAATCCGGCCAATCCCTCGTCGCACCGTCACACCACCGCACGCGAGATCGTCGACGCTCTTGAGGAGCGGCGGTTAGATTTCTTCGTTGCCGGCGTCGGAACGGGCGGCACCGTCACGGGCTCGGGGCAGGTCCTCAAGGCAACATACCCCGGTATCAGAGTGGTGGCCGTTGAACCGACCGGCTCGCCCGTGCTATCCGGCGGAGGCCCCGGCCCCCACAAGATACAGGGCATAGGCGCGGGGTTCGTCCCCGACAACTACGACCGTGACACTGTGGACGAGGTGATGCAGGTGGGCGACGATGACGCGATGGAGACCGCGCGCGCCCTGGCCCGCCAAGAGGGCATTCTCGCGGGCATCTCGTCGGGCGCCGCCATGTTCGCCGCACTAGAGGTTGCGCGGCGCGCCGGAAGTGGTAAGCTGGTTCTCGTGGTGCTACCGGACACGGGCGAGCGCTATTTGAGCACCGACCTCTTCAGGTAGTCGACATGAGACCTCTCTTCCTCGACGACATAGCAGCCATCAGGAAAAACGATCCGGCCGCCAGGAACATGGTCGAAGTCTGGCTTTGTTATCCCACCCTGCACGCGATCCTGATACACAGGGTCGCGCACTTCCTTCACGCGAGACTTCACATTCCTATCCTGCCGCGCTTCATTTCCGTGTGCAACAGGTTCATCACGGGCGTCGAGATACACCCCGGCGCGCGCGTGGGCCGTGGGTTCTTCATCGACCATGGAAGCGGCGTGGTCATCGGAGAGACGGCGGAAATAGGCAACGACTGCGTCCTCTTCCACGGCGTGACCCTCGGCGGAACGGGACATCACATGGACAAGCGGCATCCGACCATCGGCGACAACGTGCTCGTCGGCGCCAACGCCACGCTTCTGGGCCCCATCGAGGTCGGGAGCAACGCGAAGATAGGGGCCGCGACGGTGGTCATCAACAGGGACGTCCCTTCCGGCTGTACGGTCGTGGGCGCCCCCGGCAGGATCGTGAAGCGAGACGGCCGGCACGCCGACGAGCCTCTGCCTCTCGCGCACTATCAGCACAAGGTGAATCGGAACGCCTGACGCGCGAGCCGCGCGCGTGTCCTCATGGCGTCGTCGTCGCACGCGCGCCGGCAAGCGGTTTCATGCGCACCATGTTCCCCGGGCAGTGACGGGCTCACAACGCGAGGTGGCGGCAGATGTCGGCTGCGGAACAGCGAGGGGCCGAAGTCCAGGATCTGCGCGAGGCGCTGGTTTCGTTTCTCGACAGCTACCCGACCTACAGGGACACGAGCGCCATCGACGAATTGCGCGAGAGGGACTACTCGCGCCTCGATGCGCAGGGTCACATCTACCTGGACTTCACGGGGGCGAGCCTGTACGCCGAGAGCCAGCTGACGCGGCACCTCCAGCTGCTCAAGGGGAACGTGTTCGGCAATCCCCACTCCCTCAATCCGACGTCCTTGGCGATGACGGACCTGGTCGAGCGCGCGCGCAAGCGCGTGCTTCGCTACTTCAACGCGTCGCACAACGACTACCTGGCCATCTTCACTCCCAACGCGAGCGGCGCGCTCAGGCTCGTCGGTGAGGCCTACCCTTTCAGCGAGAACGCCAGGTTCCTTCTGACGTTCGACAATCACAACTCCGTCAACGGCATCCGCGAGTTCGCGAGGACCAAGCGCGCCCCGACCACCTACGTGCCGGTCGAGCTGCCGGAGATGCGGGTCAACGAGACGGAGCTCGAGTGCCTTCTGGATGAGCCTGGTCCCGGTCAGACCAATCTGTTCGCGTTCCCGGCGCAGTCCAACTTCTCCGGCGTCCAGCATCCTCTCGAGTGGATAGAACTTGCCCAGGAGAAGGGCTGGGACGTCATCCTGGACGCAGCGGCGTACGTCGCGTCCAACCGGCTCGACCTGAGCCGCTGGAAGCCGGACTTCGTTCCGGTCTCCTTCTACAAGATGTTCGGCTACCCCACCGGAGTCGGCTGTCTCCTCGCCCGACGGGACGCCATCGCGAAGCTCAGGCGCCCGTGGTTCGCCGGAGGCACGATCACAGTCGCCTCGGTCCAGGGCGACAGATACTACCTTCACGACAGCGAAGCTGCGTTCGAGGACGGGACCATAGACTACCTCTCGTTGCCCGCCGTGGAGGCCGGTCT
>JBDRTQ010000158.1:0-10054 GCA_043823885.1 Candidatus Eiseniibacteriota bacterium
GACGGCGTGGACCTGGGCGAGTTGCAGGGCATGACCGACCGCTTTGGCGGCATCGACCGGACCAAGGCCGAGGCAGCCGGCTACGAAGTGCTCCCAGGCGAGGCCTGGATCGAGCAGGACGTCGACGCCCTGTTCCCGTGCGCCCTCGAGAACCAAATCACAAATGACAACGTCGGCAAGATCTCGGCGCAGGTCAAGGTCGTGGTCGAAGGCGCGAATGGACCCACCACGCCAGGAGCGGACAAGGTGCTCCACGACAGAGGCGTCTTGCTGATACCAGACTTCCTGTCCAATGCCGGCGGTGTGACGTGCTCCTACTTCGAGCAGGTCCAGAGCAACATGAACTACTTCTGGGAAATGGACGAAGTTCTCGGTAAGCTGGACGTGAAGATGACTGCCGCCTATGTGGCGGTCAGCGATCTGGCCAGAAGCAAGAAACTCTACATGAGAGACGCGGCCTACGTCGTCTCCATCGACCGCGTTGTCAATGCCTGCCGCGACCGCGGCTGGATCTAGATCCTCAATGACGGTGCACCCCCGTCCAACGGGGGTGCACCGGCCATGCCCGATCAAGAGAGGTCCGGACAATGGCGGCGGAGGCGTCTCACCTGCCGGAATTCGGCCGAAAGTTTCTCGGCGCGGACCAGACGTTCACTCGCATAGGCCGGGGCGAATACGGCGGCAAGGCCGCCGGACTGGACTTGGTGCGTGAGAAGGTCCTGGCGCGCCTCTCCCCCGACGAGTTCCCCGATTTCGAGATCGCCGTTCCGACTCTCACCGTCCTGACAACGGAACTCTTCGACAGCTTCATGGAGAGGAACGGGCTGCATCCGGCGGACCTGGTAGACAGCACCGACGAACGCGTCGCCATGGCATTCCAGAACGCGGAGCTGCCGGCGGAGTTCGTGGGCGACCTGCGTTCCCTCATCGCCGGCGTCCACACGCCGCTTGCCATTCGCTCGTCCAGTCTTCTCGAGGACGCGCTCTCGCACCCGTTCGCGGGCGTCTACGAGACGAAGATGATCCCGAACAACCAGGCCGGCACCGACGCGCGCTTCCATCGACTGGTCCAGGCAGTGAAGTTCGTATACGCGTCGACCTTCTTCGCCTCGGCCAGGAGCTACATCAGTTCCGTCGGACAGGACATCGCGTCCGAGAAGATGGCCGTCATAGTGCAGGAGGTCGTGGGGACACGATCGGACGAGAGGTTCTACCCCACGATCTCCGGAGTCGCCCGCTCGTACAATTACTACCCGACGGGCCAGGCGCAGCCCGCCGACGGAGTCGTGAATCTCGCCCTGGGTCTGGGAAAGCAGATAGTGGACGGTGGACTGTCATGGACCTACTGCCCGAAGTACCCGGAGGCTCCCCCGCCCTACGCCGGCATAAGCGGTCTGATGAAGAACTCGCAGACCGAGTTCTGGGCTGTCAACATGGGGAATCCACCCCTTCCGGATCCCGTGCGCGAGACCGAGTACCTCTGCAAGAACGACCTTGAGGAAGCGGAGTACGATGGCCGGCTCGACAAGATAGTCTCGAGCTATGACGGGCGCTCCGACAGAATGCGGCCCGGCGTCCAGGGAGAAGGGCCGCGCGTTCTCGACTTCGCACCGATCCTCAGTTACGACGCGCTGCCGCTCAACGATCTCATTCTCAGACTGCTGGATCTCACGAAGGAGGCCCTGGGCGAGGAGGTCGAGATTGAGTTCGCGGTCGAGGTGGACCCGCTGGGCCGGAGCAAACCCAGATTCGGATTCCTGCAGGCCCGTCCGATGATGGTGAGCCGGGACGAGACCACCGTAACCGAGGAGGAGATGGACGACCCGCGGGTCATTGTCGCGTCGAGCCACGTGCTTGGCAACGGGATCCGCGATGACATCAGTGACGTCGTCTATTTGCGACCGGAGGCCTTCGAGGCGAAACACACCCCGGCGATCGCCGACGAGCTTGAGAAGATCAACAGGGGGCTGGCCGCAGAGGAGCGTCCCTACGTCCTGATAGGGTTCGGGCGGTGGGGAAGCTCCGACCCATGGTTGGGCGTTCCCGTCGAGTGGGGGCAGATCAGCGGTGTCGCTGTCATCGTGGAGGCCACGCTGCCGCAGATGACGCCGGACCTTAGCCAGGGGTCGCACTTCTTCCACAATATGATAGGCTTCGGCGTGTTCTACCTGTCTGTCCGACATTCGGACGAACACGCCATACGCTGGGATTGGATGGACGAGCTGCCTGCGGTCAGTGAAACTCCGCTCGTGCGGCACGTCCGCCTGCCGAGTCCTCTCAGCATCATGGTCGACGGCAGATCCGGGAGAGGGATGATCCGTCATGGCCAATGACTCTACGAACGCGCATGAGGCGCTCCTGGTCTCGCTGCAGGAACGGGCCAAGGAACTGAACTGCCTGTATCACGTCCAGGAGGTTCTCAGGTCCGACGGCGGATCGATGGAGGACATCTTCCAGGGGATCATCGAAGCGATTCCGCCGGGCTGGCAGTACCCCGAGATATGCCAGGTGATCCTGACGCACGGAGACAGGACCTTCAGATCGACGGCGTTCGAACCCACGCCATGGAAGCTCAGAGCAGAGATCATGGTACAGGATTCCGCGGTCGGAGCGCTCGAGATCTACTACCTTGAGAAGCGCCCCGCGGAGGACACGGGGCCGTTCCTCAAGGAGGAGGTCCGGCTGGTCGGCACGATCGCGGAGCTGATCGGCCACTTCATCCTCAGACAGCGTCTTCTCGAGCTGCAGAAGGACTGGGACGCCCTCGAGGGTGGGACGACGGTGGACGCTCCTGAGATATGGAGGAGCCCGCTGCACCTCCTGCGCGAATCAGACCGCGGGCTCTATTTGCGCATCGCGCACAAGCTGCTCAATCATCTGTGCCGGGTGGGCGTAACTGAAGCGCGTGAGGTGGTCGCCAGAATCGCGGGGGTCGATGCCACCGAGGGGGCCGGAGGAGAAGTGAACGTCCCCACGTGCCGGCTGGCACAGGACGACGGGTTCCTGCTGAGCGATGGACCGTTCGAGCTGGCCAGTCGCCACCTCAGTGACGCCGAGATCATATCGAGGGTGCAGAACTGGATGCAGGAGGACAAGGCCAGCAGCTTCCTGAGAGTCCTGAACAACCCGCGCTCCCCGCTGCCCGAGATAGTCGATGCCATGCGCCGCTTCCAGCACGACATCCCCGACAAGACAGTTCTTCGCCCATCGACGCTCAAGACCCTTCGTGTCTCGCTCACTCAGCGGCTGCTCACCGAGCAGATCGATTTCGTCCGAGTGGCCAAGGAACACGTTGAGATCGAGGACTTCGCGGACCTGGCCGGACGCATGATCCTGCCGGCCGGCAGCCATGGCCGGCTGGGCGGCAAGAGCGCCGGGCTTCTCCTCGCACAGAAGATACTCCAGCGCGTTCCTACGCCGGACCGATCCGTAGGCGAAATACGCGTGCCGAAGACCTGGTACCTTCCGTCCGACGGCCTGCTCGATTTCATCGGGCACAACGATCTGCAGGATGTCATCGAGCAGAAGTTCAGGGGCACGGATGAGGTCCGGCAGGAGTACCCGGACATAGTGCGGCTCTTCAAGAATTCGAGCTTTCCGCCGCGCATACTGAACGGGTTGTCCGTCGCTCTGGACGACTTCGATAACGTTCCCCTCATCGTGCGAAGCTCGAGTCTGCTCGAGGACCGGTTGGGCACGTCGTTCTCGGGAAAATACAAGAGCCTCTTCATCGCCAATCAGGGCAACAAGGCGGAGAAGCTGGCGGCCGTTGCTGATGCCATTGCCGAGGTCTACGCGTCGACGTTCGGACCGGACCCCATCGAGTACCGGCGCGAGCGCGGACTGCTCGAGTTCAACGAGGAGATGGGCATTCTCATCCAGGAGGTCGTCGGCACACAGGTCGGGGACTACTTCCTCCCGGCGTTCGCCGGTGTAGCGTTCAGCAACAGCGAGTTCCGCTGGTCTCCGCGCATCCGCCGTGAGGACGGGCTCATTCGATTGGTTCCGGGTCTCGGTACTCGAGCCGTCGACCGCGTGTCGGACGACTACCCGATCCTCATGGTACCGGGGCAGCCGACGCTGCGAGCCAACGTGGAGATCGACGAGATAGTCCGTTACTCGCCCAAGTACATCGACCTGATCAACCTCAAGACCGGAACGCTGGAATCAATGGAACTCGCGTCGCTGCTGCGAGAGGTCGGTGCCGACTATCCCGCGCTCGACAAGGTCTTCTCCGTTCTCAGGGGCGACATGTTGCAGAAGGCTCCGCCGCGCGTGCTGGTCAACAAGGACACCGATGAATTCGTTGCGACCTTCAACGGCCTTGCCGACTCGACACCATTCCTCGAGCAGATGCGAAACGTGCTGGACATTCTGGAGGAAGTGCTCGGCACGCCGGTTGATGTCGAGTTTGCCCACGACGGCACCACGTTTCATCTCCTCCAGTGCCGTCCGCAGAGTCGGTCCGACGAGTCCGCCCCGTCCCCCATCCCCAAGGACATCCCGGATGCGGATGTCGTGTTCACGGCCGATCGCCACGTGTCCAACGGTTGGGTTCCAGACATCACGCACATCGTCTACGTCGACCCCGACAGCTACGGTGACCTCCCGAGTCGCGAGGACATGCTGGCCGTCGCGCGCGCCGTCGGCAGACTCAACGGGCTGCTTCCCAGGCGGCGCTTCATCCTCCTCGGGCCGGGTCGCTGGGGAAGCCGCGGGGACGCGAAGCTGGGCGTGAGCGTGACCTACGCCGACATCTCGAACACGGCTGTCCTGATCGAGATCGCCCGTCGCAAGGGTGACTACGTTCCAGATGTCTCGTTCGGCACGCACTTTTTCCAGGACCTGGTGGAGTCGCGCATCCGCTATCTTCCGCTCTATCCGGACGACCGAGGCATCGCGTTCAACGAGATGTTCCTGCGGAGCACTCAGAACCTGCTTCCAACCATACTGCCCGAGTTCGCTCACCTGGCCGACACGATCCGCGTGATCGACGTGCCTTCGGTCACTGATGGGCGGATCCTGCGCGTGCTCTTCAATGCGGACCTCGATGAGGCTCTGGCCTACATCTCCGACCCCGGAGGCGAGAGCGCCCAGCGCCCCGCCGTGGCGAAAGAGCGAAAGACCGAACCGCTCCAGTACTGGCAGTGGCGGCTTCATATGGCCGAGAGGGTTGCCGCTGAACTGGATCCGGAGCGCTTCGGCGTGGTGGCAGCATACGTCTTCGGGAGCACGAAGAACGCAACCGCCGGGCCCGCGAGCGACATCGATATTCTCATTCACGTGCGGGGGTCGAGCGAGCAGGAGGAATCTCTGATCAGCTGGATGGAGGGTTGGGGCAAGTGCCTTAGCGAGATGAACTACCTGCGCACCGGCTACCGCACGGAGAATCTGCTCGACGTTCATCTGGTGACGGACGCGGACATCGCGAACAAGAACAGCTACGCGGCGAAGATCGGGGCCGTGACGGACGCGGCCAGAGAACTGAAACTCAGGTCTCCAGACGACTCCGACCAATAGGTGATCCCGAACGAGCCGTAATCCGGACTCCCGGTCACGCTCAACAGAGATCCCGGGTCGCACTCTCGGGCTCATCAGGGTCGAACCGCACCAGCGCAAGCTCTGGTCCGTCGTGGGCAGCGCTGAAGAGATGTGTCCTTCCTATCCGATCCCGCCAGCTTCCGGTGAGTCTCGCGGACTCGTGAACGTGGCCGTGCAACGTGACGAGCGGCTGTCTGTCCTCTATGAAGCGTTGGATGGCTATGCTGCCCACGTGCACGTCAAGCGGAACGTGGTCGACCTTCCTGCCGTCCAGCTCCGCACGGTCGAGGTTTGTCTTGTAGGGCGGTGAGTGAAAGAGGAACACGGCTCTTTCGAGGTCGTCCTCCCCCACCAGCCGCTCGAGGTCTCCCTTGATGGTCGCGTGGCGGATCTCGCGCTCCTCACGAGGTACCGAGCGCCTGCCTTCCTCGGGCGAGACAGCTCCCGGATCGACGAACCGCGACACGTCATAGCGCTCCCAGTCCTTCAGCAGAAACGGGCTTGGCGGAACGTGCGCGTAGCCGTACACAGCGAACCCGTTCAGCGACTCCCTGCGACCGTGCATGTAGTGCCACGTCCCGCCGGCGGTCACATCGAGTATCGCGGCTTCCTCGGAGCGGAGGTCGTCGTTCCCGAGGATCAGGTACACCGACGGGTAGTCCTCGCCCAGGTCATCCTGTAGTTTCCGGAACCCGGCCGCGAAGAAGTCGTCGATGAAGTCGTCTACGCCCGGTTCCGGTGACTTCCACGGGGACATGTACGGCGGCAGAAGGTCCCCGCCGAGAAAGACCGCGTCAGGCAGTTCCTCTCGCACGAGCGAGAACAGGCGTCGATAACGGCTGACTGAGCCGTGCAGATCTGAGGCAAAGAAGCAGAGCACGTATTCCCTCGGGCCGGTCGAGACAGGACCACGGACAGCAGATGCGCGTCTCCTGTCTTCTACAACACCGTGCCGCGAGCGTCAACAGGCGGACTTGAATGACCTTGTTATCGCGTCTGGAGCGACCTATCATCGGCTCGACGTCTTCACACTGGAGAGCACGCATGCCGCCATCGCCTCATGGCAAGCCTCAGTCCCCGCCGTGCGATGAGCGCGGCCCCCGCGGGTCCGGGAGATCGCCTCGAGCCGCCGACCTCCTCCGGCCCGCCTTCACGCGCGCCCTCTGGAACACCTACGACCACATCGGGCTCCTGGTCATCGCCAACCTCATCTGGGTCGCCCTCTGCCTCCCGGTCGTGACGGCTCCCGCCTCAACCGCCGGGCTCTTCCATCTCGCGAGGAAGATCGGCAAGGGAGAGGAGGTCTCGCTCCGCGACTTCTTCATCGGGTTCCGCCAGCACTTCCTCCCCGCTCTCAGGCTCGGCGCCGTCGACCTGGCCGTGCTCCTGCTCCTATGGGTCAACGTGGACTTCTACAGCCATCTCCGCGGAGTCGCGACCATACCCGGGATGGTCCTCGCGGCGGCCATGGTATGGGTCGCCGCGTTCTTCTTCCTGATGCACGCGCACCTCTACTCGCTCCTCGTGGAAGGCGAAACCAGCCTCAGGCAGCTGCTTCGCAAGTCCGCCCTCCTCACACTGGACAACCTCGCCTTCACGATCGGGATAACGGTGCAGGCCCTCGCCCTGAGCGTCCTCTGCGTCATTACGGGCGCGGGGCTCGTCCTCGTCAACGGCAGCGTCGTCGCGGTCCTGCTCACCACGGGCCACGACGAACTCCGCCGGAAGTACAACTCTTGGGAGACTCCTCCCGCCCCCGAGACCCGCACGTTCCGTGACCTCTGGCGGCCCTGGGAGAGCGGAAAGCGCGGCGACTAGACGACTTACGAGCTCCTCGGGCAGGAATCTCGCTCAATCCATCCGAAATCTTAAGTTGACCCTTGACATTAGAGAGGTGCAACCTTAACATTGTTAAGTGTTGGCTTGATAATGTTAAGTAATGACTCGCAGAACTCTGAACCAGGAGGTCGCAATGGTCCACAAGCAGCCAGGACAGTGCCCGGTCTGCGGCGGAGACATGATCATCAAGGAGCTGGAGTGCCCCACCTGCGCGGTGACCGTCAGGGGCTCCTTCGAGACCTGCCCCTTCTGCATTCTGACCGGAGAGCAGCTCGAGCTCATCAAGATCTTCCTCAAGTCGCGCGGGAACATCAAGGAGGTCGAAAGGGAACTGGGCATCTCCTACCCCACCGTCAGGGGCAGGCTCGATGACATCGTCAGGTCGCTGGGCTTCACCCCCCCGAAGCCTGAGGTCACAAGAGGCATGAAGGACGAGCTTCTGGCGAAGCTGGAAGCAGGAGAGATCGATGCAGACGAATTCGTACGAAGACTGGATGATGCGTCCGCTTAGCAGCGCGGTCTGCCCTACGCCGGACATTTGGCCGGACGCGATACCGCCGCGCCTGAGGCGGCAGCTGGCGCGGCATCACCGAGACCACCAGACAGACACGCTTGACACGGAGATGACAATGAACGAAGAGAAGTCAAGAATCCTCAAGATGCTCGAAGACAAGAAGATCACGGCTGATGAGGCGATGAAGCTCCTCGACGCGCTCGACAGGACGCAGGCTCGTCCCAGCGACAGGGAGCTGAAGAAGAAGTGGTTGCACATCAGGGTCGAGAAGGACGGCAAGCAGACCGTCAACATCAAGCTGCCGCTCTCGCTTCTCAAGTTCGGCTTCAAGTTCGCGCCGCAGCATGCCCGCGGCGGGCACATGCGAGCCAGGATGCACGCCGAACGCGCGCGCGAGCACGCCGAGCGGTCGAAGGAGCGGGCGGAGCGCGGCAGGGAACGGGCCGAGAGGGTGAGGGCCAAGGTGGAGCGGAAGCTGCATGAGAAGTTCGGCAACGAAGTCGAGCTCAATCTCAACGGCATTCTGTCTGAAGCGTTCGCAGACCTGGAGCCACCGGTGCCTCCGGTCCCGCCCGTTCAGCCGTTCAACGTCGGGGGGCTCGACGGCATTCTCGACGGGGACTTCGATCTCGACCTGGACAAGATCCTCGAAATGGCGCAGGACGCGGACTTCGACGGCAATATCCTCGACGTCTACGACGATGACGACGACGAGCGCGTGCGGATAACGCTGGAGTAGGTCACTCAAACGCTGTCCCCCCAGAGCTGGCACTCATGGGCGAAAGAAGGCCCGGGAGCAGGTGCTCCCGGGCCTCTTTGTCGCTGCCGATCGCGGCGCGCCCTCTGCTACCTCCGAAGGAGACGCATTGAACCGAGGGTCGACTTGACCCCTCCCTGATGTCGCTCCGCGTCGTACAGATTCGCTGCGCGCTCACCTTCCCACGGGACCCCTCCGTTCGTGCAGAACCAGAGGTCGTCCAGCATGAAACCGGCGTCACCAGCTCCTGCCGGCCCGCAGCCGTTGTCTGTGGTGTGCATGATGAATAGCATGCCGGCGTAGTAGGTTTCCCCTCCTCCGAACTGGCCAATGTCGAACCCGGTGTTGAAGGCCGTATGGCCCCAGCCGTCGCACGACTCCATGTCACCCCACCAGCCTCCGAGGTTGTAGTAGTTGACACCGTCCGTGGTGCCGTGCAACGACAGGTAGTCGTTGTCAACCGTGGGAGTGGCGAAGTGCATCGCGAAGTAGGTGGTACACGAGAACGCGATGCCGGTTTCGACGACCGGCGAGTAGAGGCCGTCCATCAGGTTGGGAGGTACCAGTGACGTGTCGGCATCATCGCCGCACCACCAGCTGTGTGGGTCGGAGTACGCAGGGCACGCCCGGTCTATCAGGTGCCAGTAGTCGCCCGCAGCCGCGGGGACAGCCGGTATACACTCGCCCTCGCGCCCGCCTGGCTCACTGTCGTAGAAGAGGACTTCGCCCGTGGCGTGGTCGTATACCCTGATGTTGTCGACGGCGAAGGCGCCTCCCACGGAATTGTAGCCGCCATCCTCATCTGACCACGCCCCGTCGG
Organism: Candidatus Eiseniibacteriota bacterium; assembly: GCA_043823885.1. Taxonomy (GTDB): domain Bacteria; phylum Joyebacterota; class Joyebacteria; order Joyebacterales; family Joyebacteraceae; genus JALGZG01. The sequence goes on from JBDRTQ010000158.1 coordinate 9,472, forward strand.
AGATGAATCGGAACCGCACTGCGAGCGGATTGTCGTATTCTGAGAGGTTGAAGCCGTACGCTCCGAGGTCGGTCCAAGGCACCCTGTGATCGTAGCCGAAGTTGAGACGCACATAGTTGTCGCTGTCCTTGGCCTCGACATAGGTGTAGTCATAGGCGTTCTCTGAGTCGCAACGGTAGGCGAAAGTCAGGATGGGGACAATCTCGTCTCTGCTCCTGTCGCCCCTTCCGCCCGAGGGGTCGTCTCGATACAGCGCCTTCAGAGCCGCCCACGAGACATCCTCAACCGGAACAGGATTGACCGCGATCTCCGGGAGTTCCAGCCGGTCATCCCAGTTGTCGCCGTATCCCCCGTCCGCGTCGTAGTCGAAGCTGCCGCACCACCAGGACATTCCGTCGAAGGCCAAATACGCGTCCCAGTGGAAGTGCGGTGCCACGCCGCCAGTGAAGTCGACGCTCGCCCAGCTGGAGACATCGCCTTCCATGTCGTCGTGCCAGACGAACGGAGGAGCCGGGTTCGCGTACGCGGCAACGGGAACCGCGACCGCCACGAGCAGGGTGAGCAGGGTCGTCAGCAGGTATCT
>JBDRTQ010000159.1:0-2967 GCA_043823885.1 Candidatus Eiseniibacteriota bacterium
GCCTGACCGGTTGCGCTCACGGCGTCCCTCCTTCCACGCGACGTTCCCTGCAGTTCACCCGGTGAGCCGACCCGCGACGCCTACGTTGCCGCGAGCAGCCCGCCTCTCTGGTATATCTCCATCTGCACGTCCGAGAACCCCCGGCCCTCGAACACTCTGCCTGAAGCCATGTGCGTTATCGCGCCCGTGGCCAGGTCGACCTCTATCTCATCGCCGCTTTCTATCCCGGCACCCGACAGGTCGGCCGCCATTATCGGCATGCCCGCGTTGATGGCATTGCGCTCGTAGATGGCGCCGAACGACTCCGCTATGACCAGGGATACACCCAGGCTGGTGAAGCAATCCACGGCCTGCTGTCGTGAACTGCCGCACCCGAAGTTGGAACCGACTATCACTATGTCGCCGCGGGCGACGTCGGTCGGGAAACTCTCCCAGCCGGGGAGATTACCGAAGGTGTGCTGTCCCATCTCCGCCAGATCCGTGATGGCCAGATGTCGGTTGTGGAAGATCATGTCGGTGTCGATGTTGTCCTTCCCGACCACCCACACTCTGCCCCTCACGACGGTCGGCCGGTCGCCGGTGGGTGCGCCCCCTGCTCTCGTCGGCGCCTTGGCAGCCGCCAGTTCCGGGTCCGGCATGAAGACAGAGGGCTTGTCGGGTATGCTGTATGCGGTCACTATCTCGCCCGCCACGGCCGACGCGGCCGCGGTCGCCGGAGACGCCAGGTAGACCTCACCCTTGCCCTGCTTGCCCGGGTAGTTGCGATTGCCGGTGCTTATCGTGACCTCGCCGGGGCCGTTCTGACCCAGCTGTCCGGCGGCGCAGCCGGCGCAGCCAGCGTTGCCCACCAGAGCGCCGGCGGCCTTGAACGTCTGGATTACCCCGTCCTCGAGGCACCGCCGCCAGATGCGGTCGGTCGAGGGGACCACCTTGAGAACGACGCCCGGTGCCACCTTCCGACCCTTCAGGATCCCGGCTGCCGCGACCATGTCCTCGTATCGCCCGTTCGTGCACGAGCCGATGAAGACAGAGTCTATCTTCCTTCCAGCGACCTCGCTCACATCCACGACATCCTCCGGATGCCCCGGCCGCGCAATGAGCGGCACGAGCCCGTCTATGTCCACACGCGCCTCGCTGTCGTAGCGCGCGTCGGGGTCGGCGAACGCCGGAGTGAACGACCCGGCGCCGGCAGCGCGACAGTACTCAATGACATCATTGTTCGGCGGGAAGAAGGTGATGATCCCGCCCATCTCCGTCGCCATCGACGCGACCGTGATCCGCCCGTCGATCGACAGCCGGTCGACCGCCTCGCCGTAGTACTCCCCAGAGAAACCGAGCAGACCGCTCGCGTGGAAGTGCCTGAGGCACGCCAGCACGATGTCCTTCGGCGTTGCCGCGGGTCCGGGCGTTCCATCCAGCAATATGCGCATCGACTTCGGGACGTTGAACCACACACGCCCGTGCGCCCATGCGCTCGCTATGTCCTGATCCCCCATCCCCTGCCCGAACGCGCCGATCGCCCCCAGGATGTTCGCGTGCGAGTCGGTGGACACTATCGTGCCGCCGGGTCCGATGAGTCCGTCGTCGATCGCGATGTGTGTCCCTATGCCGGAGTTGACGTCGTAGATGGGAATTCCACGCGCCCGCGCGAAGCCGCGACAGATCTGCTGGTTCGCCGCGTACTTCTGGTCCGACCCCCCGGGGTTACAGTCGAAGGTGAAGTACGTCTTTCCGGCGTCGTCGACCGTCAACCCGTGGTCCTCGATATTCTTGACCACGTTCGCGCCACCGAAGTCCCTCGCGACGCGCGAGTCGATGACCACATCAACGGTGTCGCCGGGCGAGACGTCGCGCCCCGAATGCGCACCTATGATCTTCTCGATTATCGTCGCACCCAATATACATCCTCCGGGTTCCAGTGCGGTCGCCCGAGCGTTCTGAGCGACCCATCCGTGCAGCGAAAGACCGCTCGATCTCGGAGCCCCCTCTGCATTTCCGCTGCTGGGAGTTTCGTGATCGAGCGGCCGTTACGTTAAGCAAGGCGGGGCGATGGCCGGGTCGGGGCCCGGGACCCTACCCTACTTGATGATCATTACCTTGCCCTCGATGGTCTCGCCCTGAGACTCGACCCGGTACATGTACACGCCCGGAGCGACGTCTTCTCCGTCCGAGTTCCTCAGATCCCAGAACTCGAGGTCGCTCGCGGCGTCCGCGTGGTCGAGCGTCCGCACGTGATCCGCTGAGACCGTGTAGATCCTGATGGTCGCCTGCTCCGGAAGGCCGATGAAGGTCACGCGTCTCTGGCCACCGTACTCCCAGTCCGCCGCGCCGCGGTAGGGATTCGGGATGCATCGAACGGCCTTGAGGTCGCCGCGCGTTCCCACACGTGGGTAGAGGACGCCGGTTCTGGTGCTCTCGATACAAGCGTGGTTGACCGCGTGAGGATCGCTGGCGCTGAAGGCCGTCACCGCAAACTCGTACGGAAAAGAGTTCTGGAATATGGCGGCGCTGTCGGAGCGAGTGGGCTGCTCGTAGTACGGGCCGAATGGCCAGTAGCCGGCTGCGGCGGGGTCGTCCTCGCCGAGCACGTACTCTCGAAGCAGGGAGAAGCTCTCCGCGGAGGGGTCCGGGTTCTTCCACACTTCACGCATCCAGACCCGGTAGCCACCGAAGTCATCGATCTCGTGCTCGCCAATACCCATGGTCCAGCCCATCGCCATGAACTGGCTGTCGACCCGGAAGAACACCACCTCGGGACACTCAACCGCACAGGCGGCGGACGCCCAAACGACTACCAGGAGCACGGCCACAAACGGCGCAACCGCCAATGGGTTGCGGAATTCCCTTCTCGAACTCATTCTCTCCCTCCATCTGCCCAGAGGTGTCTCAGGTGGCAAATCCGGTGGTTTCTCGAATTTTCAGGCTATCACCCGCAAATCCGTGAGTCAAGCTGTTTCGGCCCAGCGG
>JBDRTQ010000160.1:0-3337 GCA_043823885.1 Candidatus Eiseniibacteriota bacterium
CGGTCCGTGTTTCTACCGCGTGTTCTCTATCTGGAGGCAGGCCTCTTCGAGAGCCCGCCTTGTCAGCACTTCAACGAGGACCGTCCTGTACCACGCGGACGCCCTGACGTCATCGATGGGGCTGGCCGCGCGCGCGGCCGCGAGGGCTACCTCGTTCAGCAATTCAGCTCTCGCCGGCTCGTTCCCCCAACCCGATTCGAACAGACCCTCTGCCTCCGTGGCACGAATGGGCGTCGGAGCGACCGAGCCGAGCGCTATCCGCACGGTACCTGCCCCGGGCTCGTGAACGAGGGCGACCGAAGCGATGGCGATGGCCAGAGCTTTTCGTTGCCCCGCCTTCCTGTAGACGCCGCGCGCGTCGCTCGACGGGCTGATGAAGGTCACGCCGGTGACGAGTTCGTCCGGGCGCAGGACCGTCCGCCCAGGACCCAGAAGGAACTCCGACAGGGGAACGTCGCGACGCCCATCGTGATCCGACTCGACCACGGCGGACGCCCCGAGGGCCACCAGTGCGACGACGCCGTCCGCCGCGGGCGACGCGTTGGCCAGATTCCCGCCGATGGTACCGCGCGCTCTCACCTGCGGCGCGCCCACGGTCCGGCAGGCGGCGGAAAGCACTCCCGCTACTCTCGACACGCGCTCGTCGCTGGCCAGCACGCCGTGCGTCACGAGGGCGCCGATCTCCACGCCCCCGCCTCCGGCCTCGCCCGGGTCCGCGCTCAAGAGCCTCATGTCCTCGACACGGCCGAGGTCGACGAGGATCCGCGGGCGCCGTGCGCCTCCGGAGACAACCGGAGCGATGTCCGTGCCCCCGGCCACGGCGACGGCGTCACCCCCGACCGCGGCGAAGATCGCAAGCGCCTCGGCCAGGCTCGTCGGGAACTTCCACTCTGGCTCGTACATCGCTCTTCCCGTCTTCTGAACCGGCGGTCGCGTCCGGCCGTCACCGCCTCGGGACCTCTCCGCGGCCCGGTCAGTCAGACCGTTCCGCCGGGCAACATCCCGCGCGAGAGGAGAGCCTCGAGCACGGCCCCGCCTACGGCTCGGGCCTTGTCCGAGATCGCGCCGGGGTCGATCTCGCTTCCGCGAGGGTCGACGTCCCCGACCTTCTCTCCTTCACGCACGCGTGTTCCGTCCGCGATGAGACCTCGCACGATGCCACCGATGGCCGCGACCACCGGCTTCCCCGCGACGGAGGCCACGCTGTCACCCTCGGACACAATGTCGCCGATGGCGCCGCTGGACACGAACTCACCGTCCGCCGGCGATTTGAGAAGACGCCCCTCGGTCGCGCCCCCAACGTCCCCGGGCACGCCCGTGTCCGGCAACGCCGCACCGTCTTCTATGACGGCGCCGAGCGAGTGCCCTCGCATTGTCTCTATCACCAGGTCGACGTCGCGGCCGGCCACGAACCCCGGCCCCAGCGCCACTGTCAGCGGCGCGTCGTCGCGACTCGTGCCGAGATTGCGCTTGGCCATCCTGGCATCGACCACCACGGCCGGGAGAAAGTAACCGAGGCTCTCGCCATCGGGATCGACCACCACGGGCACCCACGGAGCGGGAGCGTCTGCGCTCGCCCGCTCCCCCGCTTCGGCCCAGGCGGAACTGGCCTCGGCTGCGCTGACCCTGCGGCCGATCACTCCCTCGACGGTCACTTCACGCGAGAAGACAGCCTCCGCGAAGGCGACCCTCCGCCTGACAGCACGGGGCGCCTCCGTCTCGAGCACCACCACTCTATATCCGGCGCGAACCAGCCTGTGGGCGACTCCCGTGCCGAGGTCGCCGCCACCTCGAAGCACCACCAGCGAATCGAGGGTCATTCGCGGCCCTTCTTCGCAATCGGGAGACAGGAACTCACTCCCGGTTCCTGCCCTTGAACTCGGGCTTGTCCTTCAGCATCGCCGTGTCGGTCACACCGCGCCTGACGGCGATCATCTCCGCAACGACGCTCACGGCTATCTCGTCGGGCGTCTCCGCCCCGATGTCCAGCCCTATCGGAGCGTATATCGTCGCGAGCACATCCCTGGATACTCCACCCTCGACCATCTCGTCGAAGGTGCGCCGCACCTTCGTGGCGCTCCCGATCATGCCGAGGTACCTCGGCCGGGTGTCGATGAGCGCCTCTATCCAATCGCGATCGAAGCGGTGACCGCGCGTGACGACCACGACGAATGTGGAATCGTCGACACTGAGATCGCCGCCGAGAAGCTCCGTCCCGCCGACGAACCTGCGGTCGACGGAGGGGAACCGCTCGGCGGTCACGACCTCCGGTCTGTCATCCACGACGTTGACCCGGAATCCGGCGTGCTTCGCGGCGCTCGCCACCGCCTGCCCCACGTGTCCGCCACCTATCACCAGGACCATCGGACTCGCCGCCACCGGCTCGAGGAAGATGTCCATCTGCCCGCCGCACACCATGCCGGTGTCGTCCTCGAGATCGAAGGAGAGAAGCACCGGCTCGCGCGACCCCGCGAGTTCGCGCGCCCTGTCGATGGCGGTGGACTCGATCGCGCCGCCGCCTACCGACCCCAGCGTCCTGCCGTCGGGATAGACGATCATCTTGGCGCCGGCTCCGCGCGGGGTTGACCCGCCGACGGCCACGACAGTGGCGACGACCCCGGCGACGCCCTCACGGTGCAGGCGCGCCACCTCGTCGTAGATGTCGGCCAGTTTGAGAGCCACGTTGCACCTCACCACAAGTGGCCCGACCTCGCGCCCCCGGACTTCACCCGGAGTCGGCACGAGGTCAGACTTGAGTGCCTGGGCGGCGACCCGTCTACCGGGTCCCTATGCCGTTCTTGACCGCCTCGTAGTCATCCGGATCGTCGATGTCGACGAGGAAACCGTCGTCCGTAAGCTCGACCTCTACGACCGAGGCGCTCTCCCTCTCGAGGATGTGTCTGGCGCCGGCGTCACCGGTAAGCCCCTCCATCTCTTCCCTGAAGGAGCTGTCCAGCACGACCGGATGCCCGCGCCGCCCCTGGAAGACGGGAACGGCGATCGCCGCACCGTCCGCGTGCGCGTCGACGAGAGCGTCGAGGTCCTCCGTGCGAAAGAAGGGCGCGTCGCCGAGCACCACGGCTATGGCCTCGGCTCCCCACGCGCAGGCTCGCGCCGCGTGCGCCAGGGACGTTCCCATCCCCTCGGAGTAGCGCGCGTTCCCGATGAGTTCAAGACGTTCGTCCGTGATGCCCGACAGGGCCGCACCGACTGCGTTGGCCTCGTGTCCGAGAACGACGATGACCTCTTCGACGTTCCGGGAGCCAAGGAGCTTACTGACGACCGTGCGGATCATCGGTTCGCCGGCTACTGGCAGGAGTTCCTTCTTCCTTTCCAT
>JBDRTQ010000161.1:0-2981 GCA_043823885.1 Candidatus Eiseniibacteriota bacterium
ACGACAAGTTCCACCCGTGCCAGGGACTGGCGGACGTGATGGGCATGCGTGGGCGGTCGGGCGACATGAAGGGCAAGACGCTGCTCCAGGTCTGGGGCTACTCGCCGATGGTGCGTTCGTGGAGTTCGGTGCAGGAGAGTATCCTCCTGAACTCGCGGCTGGGCATGAACGTCCGCATGGCCTACCCCCCGGGGTTCGAGGTTGACCCCGAGGTCGTCAAGACGACGAAGGCCAACTGCGCTGCGGCGGGGACCTCGTTCGAAGTCACCCACGACCAGGAAGAGGCGTACGAGGGCGCAGACGTGGTCTACTCGCGGCAGTGGATGCACCCCGGCAGGTACGAGCACGGGCGTGAGTTCGACGTCGAAGAGTCGGCGAAGTACCGCGACTGGCGCGCAACGTCGGAGAGGATGGCGCGGACGAACAACGCGCTCTACATTCACCCGATGCCGATCGACCGCGAGAACGAGGCGGACGACGCCGTCTGCGATTCGGAGCAGTCAATCATCTACGACGTCGCCGAGAACAGGCTCCACGTGCAGAAGGCGATAATGGCCCTGACGATGGCCGGCTAGGCCCGCGGGGGAGCGGCACGGCGTCGAGCGGGGCACGGTCTACGAGCACGGCGCGGGCCGCCATTGGAGGCGAGACAGATGGGCAGACTTGCGGTTGTCGCCGTGGGCGGCAACTCCATCACCAAGGCGGGACAGAGGGGGACGATCCCCGAGCAGTTCGCCAACGCGCGGGAGACCAGCAGACACATCGCCGGCATGGTGTCGCGGGGGTACGACGTCGTCGTAACGCACGGCAACGGCCCTCAGGTCGGCAACATCCTCCTGCGCGCCGAGATGGCATGTTCCGTCCTGCCGATGCTGCCGCTCGACACGTGCGGCGCCGATTCGCAGGGCGGGATCGGGTACATGATCCAGCAGGTTCTTACGAACGAGCTTCGGGCGCTCGGCCAGGACAGGTGCGTGGCGACCGTTATCACGCAGACCATCGTCGATGCGGACGATCCGGCGTTCTCCAATCCCTCGAAGCCGATAGGTCCCTTCTACACGAGCGACGAAGCGCACAGGAAGGAAACGGAGCAGGGCTGGGACATCATCGAGGACTCCAACAGAGGATGGCGGCGCGTCGTTGCGTCCCCTATGCCGAAGCGCATAGTCGAGGCCGACGCCATCAGGTCACTCCTGGAGGCCGGCTGCGTCGTGATCGGCGTGGGTGGGGGAGGCATTCCGGTCATCGAGGAGAACGGTGAACTCAAGGGAGTCGAGGCGGTCATCGACAAGGACCACGCCAGCAGGCTCCTGGCCAACTTCATAGGCGCGGAACTCTTCGTGATGTCCACCGACGTCGAACAGGTCGCGCTCTCTTTCGGGACTCCCGAGGAGAAGCGGCTGCCGAGCATGACGGTCGAAGAGGCGAAGCGATACCACGCCGAGGGGCACTTTCCGGCAGGGAGCATGGGCCCGAAGATCCTCGCAAGCGTTGCCTTCATTGAGGGCGGCGGCGAGGAGGTCATCATCACCAATCCAGAATCGATCGGACTGGCCCTGGACAACAAGAGCGGCACACGGATCACCAGGTAGCACGGCGGCCCGCCGCGCCCCCGAAGGAGGGACGAACTCCGCACATGAAAGAACTCGCGAAGATCATCAGAGTGGCCCGCGGGCGGATGCAGCCCGACCTCGTGCTTCGGAACGCGCGCATCGTCAACGTGTTCTCCGCCGAGGTCTACCTCTCCGACATCGCAATACTCGGTGAGCGGATCGTCGGTATAGGGGAGGGGTACAAGGGGAAGAAGGAGATCGATCTCGAACGGCGCTTCGTTCTTCCGGGTTTGATCGACGGCCACATGCACATCGAGAGCACGATGGTGAAGGTTCAGGAGTTCGCGAGGTCCGTGGTTCCGCGCGGCACGACCTCGGTCGTCTGCGACCCTCACGAGATAGCGAACGTTCACGGACTCGAGGGCATCCACTACATACTGAACTCCAGCAAGTACAGCCCGGTCAACATCTTCGTCATGCTCTCGTCCTGTGTGCCGGCGACCAACTTCGAGACGAGCGGAGCGAACCTGCGCGGCTTCGACCTGTACCCGCTCCTCCGAGAGAAGTGGGTGCTTGGTCTCGGAGAGATGATGAACTACCAGGGGGTGCTGCTCGAGGACGAGGGGCTCCTGGACAAGATATCCATGACGGAGGACAAGCGCATCGACGGGCACGCTCCCGGTCTCACGGGCAAGGACCTGAACGCATACGTCGCGGCCGGCGTGACGTCCGACCACGAGAGCACGTCCGTCAACGAGGTGCTCGAGAAGCTGCGACTCGGCATGTACATAATGATACGCGAGGGTTCCGTGACGAAGAACCTGCGCGATCTCCTTCCCGCCGTCACGCGTGACAACCTGTCGAGGTGCTTCTTCGTTACCGACGACCGCCATCCGAAGGACCTGCTCGAGAAGGGCCACATCGACCACATGGTCAAGATGGCTATCAAAGAGGGCATGGACCCCGTGTCCGCCATACGAATGGCGACCATCAACACCGCCCAGTACTTCGGACTGAAGGACCTCGGCGCCATCGCCCCCGGCTACATCGCCGACCTGGTGGTGGTCGACAGTCTCAAGCGCTTCAATGTCAAGACCGTCTTCAAGAGCGGCCGCGTCGTGGCACGCGACGGGGAGATGGTCGTGCGCCGCCCGGTAACGCCCGAGCTGACACTCCGAAGCTCGATCAACATCAAGTGGCTCGCGTCCTCCGATTTCGACATCGTGGCCGAGGGCAAGCGCGTCAAGGTCATCAACCTCGTGCCCGACCAGATCATCACCGAGGCGACGGTCGAGCCCGCCACGATCGAGAACGGGTTCGTCGTGTCCGATACCGAGCGGGACGTTCTCAAGATCGCGGTCGTTGAGCGCCACCTCGCCAGCGACAACATCGGACTCGGTCTCGTGAGGGGATTCGGGCTGAAGAAGG
>JBDRTQ010000162.1:0-9499 GCA_043823885.1 Candidatus Eiseniibacteriota bacterium
CCCGCGGCATCGAACGGCACGCCGTCCTCGCTGGAGAGGTCCTCGTCATCGCCGGGCCGGAGCCTGCCGCCGAAGCGCGCCTCGAAGTAGGTGGGCACGTAGGCGGACTCCTCGAGGATCTCGGCGGCCAGCCAGAACGACAGGCCGGCCAGGAGGTTCCTCAGGGCCAGTTCGCGCGCGCCCGCGATGCCCGCCAGACTCCACCTGTCAGATCGGGCGACCTGCGTCGCGACGGACCGGAGCGTCTCCCTGGCCTCGGCGGAGAGCGGGAGCATCCCCGACTTCTTCGCCTTCCTCATGAACCTCTCGAGCACGTCGTGGTAGAGGCTGCCCCGCTCCACGGGTGGGAGCAGCAGCGCCTCCTCCGGCTCGTCCATCGGCTCAACACCCAGCACGTGGCCCATGAAGAAGCCGAACGGGCAGCGCGCGTACTCCTCGAGAGTGGTCGGCGCTACCGTCAGTTCGCTGCCCTTCACGCCCGGCCCGAACCCGGAGAGGGCGGCGATCGCCACCGCCGCCTCGGGCGACGTCAGGACCGCGTCGTATTCCGTGAAGGCGGGATTGCCCCAGCGCACCTCCTCCATGCGCAGCCTGCGCAGCAGCGGCCCGTCCTCCTGGACGAGGTACGCGACCTCCGAGGGGTCCCCGTTCGACAGGGCCGCCAGCACGGAACATCCGTCGAACTCCTCCCGCGTGAGCGCCCGCTTCCGGTCTGCGGGGAAGCGGCGGGACAGCGACACCCGCGTGACGTGCTCGCTCAGGTCCAGAGCATCGTAGTCGTGCCGCTCGCCGGTCAGTTCCTCGAGGACCCTGAGAAGGAACGCGGACGGCACGCGGGGTCTGGCGTTCGCGGGGTCCAGTCTTGGGACGCTCAGTATCAGCACGTCCTCGGCCGACGCCACGGCCAGGTGGAAGAGCAGGCGCTCCTCGTCGACGCCGGCGCTGCGTATGGGGAGAAGGCTCTGGGGGTTGCCGCCGCTCGCGCGGTTCAGGCGCTCCCTCTCGGCATCGAGCAGGATGGGGTCCTGTCTGTGCGCGGCGGGGAACTGCTTCTCTACCAGTCCGGGCAAGATGACCGTGGGGAACGACAGGCCGCGCGCGGCCATAAGATTGACGACGGTGGGCCCGCCTGTTCCGAACTTCTCCTCTCGCGCTCCGGGCGCGTCGAGGTGGGCGCGCAGGAGTTCCAGGAAGTACGTGAACGACACCTTGCCCGCGACGGGCGCAAGCGCGCGCATCCCGGACGCCGCGGAGAGCACGAGCGCCCTCTCCTCCGAAGCGCGGGTGACGTCTTCGAACACGCCGGTCAGAAGGTCGATGTGCTCGGTGACGGTCGCCCGGGCGCGCACCCGGGAAAGCGGCCCCACCACGGCCGCGACGAGAGGTATCAGAGCTTCGAGCGGCGCCAGGAGATGCCTGTGTGCAGCGGCGAACCTGTGGCCCTCGTCGCTCCGCCCGAGCCTGGTCCGCAGGCTCGCGAGGCGGTCCTTCCACGTGTCGGCGCCGGCGGTGATACCCGCGAGGATGGTCGCCTTGTTCCAGTCCGCGGCCGCCGCGCTCCCGGCGGCGTCCGCTTCGATGTCGGCGAGGCTCAGGAACTCCATCAACTCGACCCTGGCGAAATCCGCCTGCACCGCGTCTGCGAGCTTCAGGAGGCTTCTGCCCGACCTCGAGCGAGAGAGGGGAGGAGGCGACTCGAGGTATGGGCGCGCCCCTATGTGCTCAAGCTCGTCCCGGAAGACGTCGGAGTAGTTGTCGGGCGTCCGCGCGAGCACGGCCGCGCTCTGGAGCGGCGCCTTACGCTGCTCCAGAACGCGCGTCAGTTCCCTGATGTCCTCGCGCGCCTCGCGGGCCTCACCTGGCGCCGAGATGATCCTGACGTCCCCGGGCAGCGGGACGTCCCGCTCGTCCCCGGCGGGCAGGTCGGTGCGGGCAAGACCGAGACCCTGGAACCACTCGAGCGTCGGGCGGGCGTAGTCGAAGCTCGCGGACTCCACGAAGGGGAAGAACACCGTCACGTCGGCTCGAGCCGCGTAACCCGCGACGATCCGTCGTTGCAGCGAGTTGAGGTCGTAGAAGCCATAGATGACGAGAGGCGTGGCGGCGGTCGTCGGGGCCGACTCCAGCGTCTCGGCCGCGGCCGTCATCGCATCCAGCGTGTCCGCCCACCCTCCGTCGGCCAGTTTCTCTTCGTACGACTTCCATATCCTGATGAGTTCGGTGAGCTTGCAGCTCCGGCCCTTTCGAAGGAGTCCCGCAGCCCGCGCGGTCTCCGCCAGCGAGTCAACTGTGTAGCACGCCTCTTTTAGGTCCCTTATCGCCGCGAGGATCGCCTTGGTCAGTCCTGGCTTCTCGGCAATCGCCTCGAAGTAGCCTCCGCGCGCCAGCCCCTCGTCCATGAGGCGTCTGACGGCGACCTCGTCGCCCATCTGCGGGAGCAGTGCCCGTCCGTCGGGAAGAGGCGATCCGGCGGTCGTGACGGCGAAGTCCTTCATGGTCATGAAGCGGACGTTGGCGTGCCCGCCCGTGCGCCGGGCAAGAAGGCGGGAGAGCCTCAGCCCCAGGAGGTTCGTCGGCACGACCACCGGGACCTCCGACAGCGGGGCGGCTTCCACGACACCCTCGACGTGCGCGAGGAGAGCGTCCTCGAGAGCCGGGTGAAAGGCGCCGGTCACAAGCGACCTCGCGCCGGGCCTGACTGTGGGTGACTTCGGCATCGGTGAGACTTTCTTGAAGAGAACCGCGGGCTCGTGTGGAGCCCTCGGCCTTGTTGGACGCCGCGGACGGGCGCCCGGTCAGTCGGCCGTCCTCGGAGTCGTCATCACCCCTTCACCCGCCGTCCAGCATGATGCCGTCGCGGCTGATGAACCATTCCTCGGGCTTGGTGAGATAGGCGTGCATGTCCTCGAGGAGGCTCAGGTGATGTTCCTCCTCCTGCTGGAGGACGGCGAAAAGACGCTTGGCAGCGTCGTCGTCGCAATCCTTCGAGTACTGGGCGTAGAGGCTCGTGATCTCCTTCTCGAGTTCGATCGACTTCTCGTACGCCGTCGCGGGGTCCATCTTCTCCTCGATGACCCCTTCGTGGGCGGTCTTGTAGATGGTCTCGAGGTCCGACTCCAGGGCCTTCCGCGTGACCATCTCGATCGTGGGCGCCTCGCCCTCTCCGCCCAGCTGCTTGCCCAGTCCCTCTATGAGCGCAACGTGGCGCAGCTCTTCCCTGCCCAGAAGCTCGAACGCCGCCCTCGCCAGCTTGTGTGAAGTCTTCTTCGAGGCCATCTGGTAGAACTCGTGGCCGTCCTGCTCGGTCTTGAGCGCGAACTCCACCTTCTCCAGGTCCGTTACGTGCTCCGACATCTTCCCTCCCCGGGAACGGCGAGGCCACACTCGGGGGCTCGCCAGCAGGTTGCTCCGACGATTCCGGCGGCTGGGCCGCCGCAGACGACAGATACCATAATATGCGATGCGGGGGATACCTGCAAGGGGGGTTCGGGCGGGCACCAGGGCGTTCTTCGGCGCGAAAATAGCCCTTGCGCAACTCGGCGAGCGTGGCTAGATTCTCCGCGTCTGGATGTGTCGGCGAGGACACCGCGCCCCGGACCTCGGCAGACGTCAGCTGCCGGGAGAACGCAAGGCGGGGTCTCGCTGGCGGTTGCGTCACAAACATGCTCGGAGGAACGACGATGCGCGTGTGGGTCGATGAAGATCTATGCACGGGCTGTGGACTCTGTGTCGACAAATGCCCTGCGGTCTTCGAGTTGGATGACGGAGTGGCCTTCGCAGCGAGCCGCGTGCCGAAAGACGAAGAGGCACGCGTAGAGGACGCTATAGACGAGTGTCCGGTTGAGGCGATCATCCTGGAAGATTAGACGATCGCGACATCAGTAGAAGGCGGGGCTCCGACTGACACGGGGCCCCGCTTTGTATTGCGTTCAGTTCGTTGGGCGCGGCGGTCATCCGCGCGTGCCCCCGCTGGGCTCAGGCCGGTCTCTTCCGCTCCGGCCTGGGCGGCGTCTTCACCCTCCACGCCAGCTCGCCGCCGGACTCTCCCGCAGGGCAGAGTTTCCGCACCGGGCACTCCGAGCACGCCGGCTTCCGCGCCGGACAAATGAACCGACCGTGCCAGGTCATCCATAGCGAGAAGTCGGACCAGTACTTCTCGGGCAGGAAGCGCATCGTGGCGAACTCGATCTTGACCGGGTCGAACTCACCAGTGAGCGCCATGCGTCTCGCGTTCCGGATGTAGTGCGTGTCAACGACGATGCCCTGCGTGTCGTAGGCATGGCCGAGGATGACGTTGGCGGTCTTGCGCCCGATACCGCGCAGGGCGGTCAGTTCCTCGAGCGTGTCCGGCACGCGCCCGTCGTACTTCTCGACCAGTTCGGCCGTGGTCGTGCGTATCGCCCTGGCCTTGTTGTGGAAGAACCCCGTGGGCCTGATCTCTTCCTCGAGAGTCTGCTGGTCGACCGCCGCCCAATCCGCGGCCTTCCTGTACTTCCGGAAGAGCGGCTTGGTGACCTCATTGACGCGCTTGTCGGTGCACTGTGCCGACAGGATGGTCGCGATCATGAGTTCGAGCGGGGTCTTGTAGACGAGCGGGACGTGCGCGTCGGGGTACTGCCTCTTGAGAAGTCCCAGGATCCTCACCGCGCGTGCGCGGCGCCCGTCCTCGGTCTCCTTCAGAGGACCAGGCCACCAGCGTGGCTGCGTAGGCTTGCTTGCCGCCATGTGGTGTCCCCGTTTCACGCAGTTGCCATCTGCAACGCAGCAGGGGCCCTACCCCGCCGCGAGTTTGGCGCGCAGCGCCGCAGGTCTGAGCGCCGGGGTAGGGCCCCTACTGCGAACCAACATGGTAACTACTTCGCCCCGGCAGCCCGCCCCAGCTCGAAGGCCTTGAGGTTGATGTCGACGGTCTTGGGCGGCACGCGCGCTTCGATGGCCTTCCGCCACTCGTCCTCAGTGAAGTCCAGGTAGTTCGAGAACGCGCCCAGCATCACCGTGTTGACCGCCCTCGCGTGCCCGGCCTCGTTGGCCAGCGCGAGCGCGTCCAGCATGTGAGCGCCGGGCGCCCTCGAGGCGAGCTCCGCATCGATGTCCTCTGGATACTGCTCCATCCCGCTCGGCACTATTTCCTGGTCGTTGACGACGACCGTGCCCGTCTGCGAGACGTAATGGACCCACCGGAGCGCCTCCATCTTCTCGAACGACACCAGCACGTCGGCCTCTCGCTCCGCGATGACGGGGGAGTGCACCTTACGACCGAACCTCACGTGGCTCACGACCGAGCCGCCCCGCTGCGCCATACCGTGGACCTCGCTCTTCTTGACGTCGAGCCCACGCGCGAGCGCCAGGTCAGCGAGGATCTCGCTGGCGAGAAGGATCCCCTGCCCGCCCACTCCGGCTATGAAGACGTTCGTCGTTCCGTCAGGCATCGTGTTGTTCCTCTCGTTCCGATTCTGTCAGTCGGCAACCTTGGCCGATGGCGAGATGCACTTGACCGGGCAGTTCTGCGCGCACATCTGGCAGATCTCACCCACGCAGAAGAGCGGGTTGATGGTCGACTTGCCGTTCTCGTCCTTGCTTATCGCGGGACACCCGAGCTTGAGGCACAGCCCGCAGGCGACGCACTTCTCGGCGTCGATCTCCATCGGCTCGGTCCAGGTCTTCCTCACCATGAGCGCACACGCGCCCTCCATCACCAGCAGAGTCGGTTCTGGACTGGCCGTGGCCTCCTCGATGGCGGCCTTGACGGCGGCCATGTCGTAGGTGTTCACGCGCCGCGCGTCTTTGACGCCCATGCTCTCGGCGAGCGCGATGTAGTCGAGCTTCGTCGTCGGCTCGCCCATGAGGGTCATGCCGGTCCCGGGGTGGTGCTGGTGTCCTGTCATCGCGGTGATCGAGTTGTCCACGATGATGACCGTGGTCGCGCCCTTGTTGTAGGCGACGTCCGCGAGTCCGGTCATGCCCGAGTGCACGAACGTCGAGTCGCCGATGACGGCGACCATCTTACCAGCGAACTCACGCCCGATGGCCTTCTCGAAACCTAGCGCGTTGCCTATCGACGCGCCCATGCAGATGGCCGTGTCGATGCCGTTCAAGGGGGGCATCACTCCGAGCGTGTAGCACCCGATGTCCGACGTTGCTCCGATCCCGAGGCGATTGAGCGTGAAGAACGTCGAGCGGTGCGGGCAGCCGGGGCACAGGACCGGAGGCCGCGGGGCGACCGCGGCGCGGTCCGGCTCTTCTCCGCCTTCGAACGCCCGCGCCACGATGCTCTGGTTCAGTTCACCGCAGAGCGGTACTCTGTCCTTGCCGGCGATGTTGGTCACGCCGGCGTAGCGGAGGTGCTCCTCGATGAAGGGCTCATTCTCCTCGACGATGTAGACCGTGTCGAAGCGCGAGCAGAACTGCTTCGCCATCTCGATGGGGAAGGGGTAGGAGAGTCCGAGCTTGAGGAACGTGGCATCCGGGAACGCGTCGCGCGCGTACTGGTAGGCGATGCCGCTCGAGATGACGCCGACATACGGGTCTCCCTCCTCGACGCGGTTCAGCGGGGAGGTCTCCGCGAACTTCTGGATCGCCAGGAGGCGCTTCTCGACTTCCACGTGCAGTCTCCGGGCGTGCGCCGGGATGACCACGCGCCGCGACGTGTCCTTCTCGTATTCCTTGCGCTCCACTTCGACCCGTTCGCCCAGCTCAACCGGTGTCTTGGCATGGGAGATCCGTGTCGTCAGCCGGAAGAGGACCGGAGTGCCGAACTGCTCGGAGATCTCGAAGGCCGCGCCGATGTAGTCCTTCGCTTCCTGGGAGTCGGACGGTTCGACCAGCGGTATCTTGGCGAACTTGGCGAAGTAGCGGTTGTCCTGTTCGTTCTGGGATGAGTGCATACCGGGGTCGTCGGCCGTCACTATCACGAACCCGCCGTCTCCGCCCACCGACGTGGACGTCATGAGCGGGTCGGCCGCCACGTTGAGCCCGACGTGCTTCATGGTCACTATGGTACGCACACCTCCGAACGAGGCGCCCATCGCCACCTCGAATGCCACCTTCTCGTTCGGCGACCACTGGCAGTAGATGTCGTCCTTGTAGTGGACGACGTTCTCGAGTATCTCCGTGCTCGGAGTGCCCGGGTAGGCCGTTGCCACCTTGACGCCGTGCTCGAAACACCCTCGGGCCACGGCCTCGTTGCCTGACAGAAGTACGCGCATAAGCTGCTCCTGACGGTTCGGTATGTCTCCCGATCAGCGTGGGACGCTCTCGCCCCGGGACCGGGACTACTGATTCCTGCAGGATGTGTCGCATGTGCTGTAGTGAACCACATATTCTAGCGGCTTGTGTGGGCGGTGTAAAGTCGTCAGGGACGTCCGCAGGCGGGCCCGCGCGGGGTCGGGGTCGGCCAAGCGCCGGGCCACCGGGTGCTCCGCACACACGTGTCGCACGTCTGGCGTCTTGTCAAGAAGAAGGCCCGCCGTGAGGCGGGCCTTCAACAGAGCGGTGCTCAGAAGCCCCTACTTGAGAAGGACCATCCTTCCGGAGAGAGACACGCCATCGACCTCGAGCATGCAGAAGTAGACCCCCGATGCGAGGATCGCGCCATCGCGACCCCGGCCGTCCCAGGACTGAACGTGCGGGCCGGCCTCCATGGGCTCACCTTCTATGAGCGAGCGAACCAGACGTCCGGCCGCGTTGTACACGCGGAGGCTGACGCGCGCCGGCTCCGGCAGGTCGAAGGCTATCTTCGTCTGCGGGTTGAAAGGGTTCGGGTAGTTACCTCGAAGCGTCAGGCGGGTGCCAACCTCGTCGTCGACGCCAGTGGGGAAGACCTCCACGGTCATCGGGATGTAGCGAATCGGGTAGTTGAAGTCGTTGCTCACCATGACGAGCGTGCACTCGTAAATACCTCCTTCGAGATCGCTCGCCTCGACGCAGCACTCGACCGTGGCCGCCTCGCCCGGACTCAGCGTCCCCTCCACCTGTGACATCCACAACCAGGCGGGCGGTGGCGGGCCGAGATCGATGATGACCGCCAGCTCGTCGTGGAGGTATGGCTCGTTGTAGGCAACCTGGAGTCCTATTGTGCCGTCGGGATTCTCTATGCCGATGGTCGCGCCCTCCACGTAGCCCACCATCGACAGGTAGTAGAAGCGGATCGTCCCGTCCTGGTACAGGACCGCCTGGAACGTGTACTCGCCACCGACGACCGCCGAGGCATTGGGTACGTCCGTGAACTGGACCGTGAACGTGCCGGCGTCCGGGCTGTAGTGGTAGTGGATCGTCCCGCCAGCGGACGGGTCGAGGTCCTCCCAGAACGGTGCTATGAACTCGTTGGGCTGCGTAGCGTCGGGGATGGGCCCGTTGGCACTCGCCGTCCAGTCGAGCCCGAACGTCAGGTACCCGTGCGATGAGAGCGCGAACTCGAACCAGCTCGTGTCGTAGAACGGGAACGAGAAGGGGAGAGCGATCAGAGTGGCGTCGTCGTCACCGAGCGTGACCTGCGTGCCGTAGCCTGAGATGTCGTTCCACGTGAACGACGGACCGTCAGGCTTGTCGCTGTCGCCCCACCGGTAGCCGAACGCGTCCGGCCCACCGGAACCGCGGCCCAGCACTCCCTCGTAGGCGTAGAGCTGCCAGTCGAGTGCCATGTCGCCGCCGTTCTCGAAAATGAGGTTCTGGCAGAACTCCTCCCCGAACGGGATGTAGTACTCGAGCCACTCAAGATTGAAATTGAGGTAGGGGATGCCGCACTTGACCGGACGCCCGCCGATGTTGCTGCAGGCGCCGTTGTTGTCGTCCGCGCATGCCGAATTGACGCTGATGCCGTACGGATCGTCCGGCTCGAATTCCACGCCGCAGAACTCAGGGTTGTTCCATATGTTCCCTAAGACACCAAGCTGTCCCGCGATGCATCCGACGTAGTCGCCACCTGCGTTCCCGAAGACGTCGCTGCACTCGAGTATGACGCTCGCGCCACCGGCGCAACCAACGGGGTCGTTGGCGGAGGTAGAGAAAGCTATGATCGAATTCCAGAGGCGGAGGCTTCTGTATGTGTAGAGCGCCGCGCCTCCGAGGGCGGCGGAGTTCTCGGAGAACGTAAGCCTCTGGAGGATGAGGTCGCGGGTCGGTTCGTCGTCCCTGGCTCCATCCACTATTAGATAGCCACCGCCGTAGCCCGTGACGGAGTTGTTGTCGAAGACGCTGTTGACGATGCCGACCGGGGAGGGTCCCCTCGCGAAGGCCCCTCCTCCGTTGAGCGCGGTGTTGTTCGAGAACCTGCAATCGCTGACTAGCGAGTGCCTCGCGCTATCGTCCGCGTAAAGGCCTCCACCGAATCGGTCGGCGTGGTTGTTGCGGAAGATGCAGTCTACGATCCGTGGCTGGTGCGTGCTATCGAAGTTACCGAGCCACATGCCGCCGCCGTGGTCATCGCCGGTCGTGGCCGCCCCGTTCTGGAAAATGACGTCCTCGATCTTGGTCAGCGAACTCAGGTTGACGCACACCATGC
>JBDRTQ010000163.1:0-8294 GCA_043823885.1 Candidatus Eiseniibacteriota bacterium
GACGGCGGAGGGTCGATGGCCACGACCGCGGAGTGTTCCCCGCGCCATCCAGTGTCGTAGACGGGAACGATCTCGTATGCGTAGTTGTCGCGCGGGCAGCCCCCGGTTGCCGAATCTATGAACTCCGTGCTGCCGGAGGAGGCCCACCCGACCGAGTCGGGTGCGGAGAACTCCGTCGACCTCTCGATGACGTAGTAGTTGATGGGGCCCACGCCCTCGCTCCACGACAGCTCGTTCGCGCCCTCGTTGAAGGCCACGGCCAGCCCGCTCGGGCCGTCGTAGCACAACTCGTCCAGAACCCTGTTCGAAGTCGCCCACTCGAGCGTGTCCGTGTCGACGGCCGACACCCAGTAGTGATGCGGCTCGCACGCCGGAATGCCGATGTCCGTGTAGGTGGTGTCCGGAGCGGCCACGGTTGCTATCGCCGTGAGCGGCACCTGAGCCGTGTCGCGGTACACCACGTAATAGTCGACCCCGGCCCGGGCTCCCGGCGGGACGCTCCACGTGAGGTCCAGCGACGCCCCGTTGTGAGCGACGGTGAGGTTCTGCGGGCCCTCGGGGCAACCGATGCCGAGCGCGCCCATGCCGAACTCGAGCGTCGGTGAGGTGGCGTGCACGGCCACGTCACCGGCCGGCCCGTCGCAGAAGAGCGGGTCCTCCGAGATCGAGTTCGCGCCCGCGCTGCAGCCGTTGTAGTCGCCCGATGTGTTACTCCACACGTCGTTGTAGCTGAGGTCCGGTGTGGCGGTCGTGCAGTTGATGCCGTAACCGGCGTTCCCCGCCACGATGTTCAGCATGAGGTCGTTGCCGGACGAACTCCTGAGGTCGATCCCGTCCCCGCCGTTGTAGGCGACCGTGCAGTTGACGAGATTCGTGTTGGTGGTCTGGGAGTAGACGCCCACACCATCGTTGCCGTAGACCGCCGAGTACAGAATACTGACGATCGGGTTGTCCGCATCGTTGATGAAGATACCGACGCCGGTGTTGTCGTGAACGGTACAGAAGTTGATGAGCGCATCTTGCTCGGTTATCTCACCCGAACCGTAGAGGATGCCTATCCCGCGCCACGCGTCGTGAACGTCGCAGTCCCTGATCGTGATGCCGCTGTTTTGCACGTAGACGCCGTAGGACGCCGACCCTGAGTTTCTGACCTCGAAGCCGTCTATGACAATGTGGTCGTTGCCTGTGCAAGTGATGACGTTTCCGGAGTCGCCACCGTCGATGACCGTGACGTAGGTCTCGGGGTCACGTGTCGTGAAGGTAGGGTCGTACCCGCCGTACAGGGAGACGTAGTCTGTGAGAACGATGGCGCCCGGATAGGTGCCCCCGGCGACCTTGATGACGTCGCCACGTTCGGCGTTGTCGATGGCACTCTGTATGGTGGAGAACTCGTCCGGGACCAGGCGGGTCTTGGGGACGTGAGCGTTCAGCGGACGCTCGCCGCCCGTGTTGATGCCGGAGTCGTTGAACTTGATGTAGAAGTACCCGGCAAGACCCCAGCCTCCGCCCCAGCTGTTCTTGCATATCCACGCGCCGCTGCCACCGCACATCGTGTCGTCCCATCCGACGATGACGATGCAGTGCCCCGCGTCATACGCTCCCCAGATGTGTTCGTAGCAGCCGCCGCTGTAGGAGTTGAAGTCCTCGTAGACCGAGTAGCAGGAGGATATCGGGCCTTCGAGCAGGGCCGCCTTGTAGGAGCTGACATTGCCGGCTATGTACGGGCGCCCGTCGATGATGGCGACCTTGTCGCAGAGCCTGTCGCGGCAGTTGCCCTCGATGGCCGTGTAGGGCATGCACTCCTCGGACACCGCGCCCGGGTCGGTGAAGACGGCGAATGTCGCGCCCGGCGATCCACCGTCGCAGCTGCTCCCCCAGTCGTTGCAGTCCAGCCCCTGCTGCTCGGAGAGGTCGAGCACGACGCCCTCCTGAAGGCGCAGGTTGCCCTCGGTGGCGCCCGTCGCCGCGAAGTCCCAACAGCTTCCGCAGGAGCCCTGGTCCGTGACGGGTGTCACTCCGCCCATCTCCCTCCAGTCCCAGACCACGGGGTAGTCCCTCGCGAGATCGGCCGGGTCGGGTCGCCGTGT
This sequence comes from Candidatus Eiseniibacteriota bacterium, assembly GCA_043823885.1. GTDB lineage: Bacteria > Joyebacterota > Joyebacteria > Joyebacterales > Joyebacteraceae > JALGZG01. Next base: position 2,088 of record JBDRTQ010000163.1, read on the forward strand.
GTCGAGGATCGCGCGCACGTGCGGTGGGTATCCGCCGCCGAGCCGCGTGAGGAATTCCTCTCTGGGAAGAACTGACATGGTTGTGTGATCGGCCGTCCAGTTCGCGCCGCTCTCTTCGATGGCAGCCTGGATCTCCGCGAGGCGTGCCTCCTGCTCGGGCGTGACCAGCTCCCGCAGAGCCTCGTTCTCCGCCGCGAACGCCGCGGACGTCAGCAGGGCCACCGCCAGCAGAACGGCCAGTGCTCTCGGGCCAACAACTCCACGGCTCCGTTCGATCCTCGCTTGCATGATGCGCATCTCCGTTCTCCCTCAGACAGGGCACGTGCGGCAGGAGCACACACGTGCGTGCCCCGGGCGGGAAACGCCCGCGCTACGATTCTTGACAAAAGAGAACAATAGCATTAACCGTACCCGGTTGCAACACTGGACCTCACGGGTGGACCTCACGGGCCGGCCTCCGCGTCGCCGGTAAGGGCCGCCCGGCGGTCACGTCGCTTCGGCCTGATTGACCCCCGGCGGCGCCGCTGGTAGTCTTCTGTCACTATGATGCGAATAGCCTCCAGGAGTGTCGACGTCGCGATAATCGGCGCGGGACCGGCGGGTTCCAGCGCCGCAATACCTGTCGCGAAGGCCGGGCACAGCGTGCTCCTCGTCGAGCGTGAGCGCGCCCGGAATGTGGGCAGCAAGGTGTGCGGCAACGCCATCGCCGCAGACGGACTCGATCCGGTGTCGGAGCATGTGCGTCCGCCGAGCGGCCCGGAGGTTGCGGCCAGGCTCCGGACGGGGACTCTCTACGTGCACGGCGTGAGCGAGGGAGTGCGCCTTCCGGCGCCCGGTGTGGTGCTCAACCGTCTCGTTTTCGGACAACGCCTTCTGGCGGACGCGCTCGCCGAGGGCGCGCAGCTCGCGGACTCGTGCACGTGCGTGGGCTGGTCCGACCGGGAAGACACTCGCATTCGCATCCGTCAGGCCGATGGCAAGGAGAACGACATCCGAGCGCGCGTGGTCATCGACGCGTCCGGGTATCGATCTGTCCTGACGCGAGAGGGTGGTCCAACCCACGCGGACAAGACGAAGCGCTCGGAGGTCGGCGTCGGCTACAGGGAGATACTCGCGCTGCCCGAGCCGATGGACGAGAGCGCGGACGGATTCGTCGTCTTCTTCCCGGCGGGAGCGGAACACGGCTACGCGTGGGTCTTCCCCATGGGGGGAAGACTGGCCAACGTCGGCATCGGGACGACACTGGAGAACGTCAAGGGCAACCTCCGCGACGCGTATCGGACCTTCGTCAGCGGAAGGCCCGAGCTCGCCGGGGCGCAGGTCATATCGAGCGGAGCCGGGATGCTCCCGATGAGGCGTCCGCTCGCGAGTGTCGTCGGCGACGGTTTCATGGCGGCCGGGGACGCGGGATGCCAGACGAGCCCGCTTCACGGTGGCGGCATCGCCCCCGCGGTCGTCGCGGGCGTCATGGCGGGTGAACAGGCCGTCGAGGCGCTCTCGAACGACGACACGTCCGCAGACTCGCTGTGGGACTACGGCGTCCGCGTCATGGAACGCATCGGAAAGTACTACGGTGCGCACGAGGTTCTGGGGGATCTCATCTACTCGCTCTCCGGCGAAGACCTGCTCTTCCTGGCCAGGCGTCTGGTCGCATCCGGACGGATCATCGAGACCGTACACGAGGGCAGCCTCCTGCCTTCGGTAGGGCAGGCCGTTCGCCTTCTCGTCTCCGTCGCAGGGAAGCCTGGTCTGGCAGCGCGGATCGTCCGCACCAGCCGCAGGATGGCCGCGGTGCGCGATCACTACGAGGACTATCCCGACTCGCCGGCCAGGCTGGATTCCTGGCTCGGTCGCGCGGAGTACCTGAGACGAAGCGGAGGTGCGAGATGAGCCGCCGACTCCTCAAGAACACGGCAGGGACCACGGCCGCGGTGGCCATGGCGGCTGTGCTTCTTGTCGCCGCCCCCTCACCGGGCGCGATGAGCTTCGTGGAGAGCCTCGAGGACGGCGCCGTCGGCGCGGGCACGATGGAGGATCCGTACCGCGACCTGCAGACGGCAATCGACCTCGCCTCGGACGGCGACGTGCTCCACATCCTGCCCGGAACTTATCACGCCGACCCCACGGGGCTGACCGAAGAGCTCTGCGGGAACTGCGAGGACCATCGCACCACGGTTCAGGCCTCCATTGGTTTCGTCGTAAGAGGCAAGGCGCTGCATCTCGTGGGAAGCGGCCCCGCGGAAACGGTCCTGAAAACGGACGCGGGATACGGCCTCTACTTCGAGGACAGCCGGGGCTCGGTCGTGAGCGGTCTGACGATCACGGGAGGAAGGCGCGACCCCGACGGCGCGGCCACAGATGCGGGCGTGGTGGCCAGGCGGAGCACCGTCACGCTGACGGGCCTCGAGATCGTCGACAACACCGACCGGGCGGATGACGTGGTCGTCGGCATAGGCGGCGTGATGGGTCGTGAGGGCGCGGAACTCTTTGTCACCGACTGCGTGATCCGAAACAACGGGTGGGACGGCGTCGCGCTCTATCGCGGAGCGACCGCCTTCATCGCGGACAACGAGATCTCGGTCGGCCGCGGCGCCGGCGTCGGCGTCACCTGGGACGCGACGGCGACCGTCCTCAGGAACCGCATCTCCGGCTACTGGAAGGGCATCGGTTCGTTCGGCAGCTCCCGCGTCGTCGCGAGGAACAACGCCGTGTTCGACAACCTGGGCTGGGGGGTGGTCATCACGGGGACGTCCTACATGGAGGCCGCGAACAACGTCATCACGCGAAACGGCAACTGCGGATTCGCGCTCTGGAGCGATGAAGCTACAGGGATCTTCACGAACAACATCGTCGTGGCGAACGGATGGCGTGACGAATGGGTCTGTCCTCAGGTGGGCGTATGGATGAACGGTCTGTCGGAGAACGTCGAAATCAGCTACAATGACGTGTGGGGAAACACGGCGGGCGACTACCGCGACATCGACGAGCTGACAGGCATCGACGGCAACATCTCCCTCGACCCCACCTTCGCCGACAGCTTCGACTTCCACCTCTCCCCTGAATCGCCCTGCCACGATGCGGGTAACCCTGTCTTCACCGACCCGGACGGCGGGACCTCCGACATGGGCGCTTACGGAGGACCGTCGGCGCAGTAGCGGAGGCCGACGAATGAGAACGTTTGCGATCGTTTGCCTGGCAGGGCTCGTCCTCGTGAGCGCGGCGCCGGCTGCGGCGCAGTCCACGGGTAACCAGGCCGGCCCTCTTGTCAAAGAGACACAGCCGACGGGGAAACCCACTTTCGAGGGTCGAGTGGAAGGCGAGACCATCGAGACGGCGTTCGTCATCGACTACCTCCCCTTCGAGGACTCGGGCGATACGTGCCCTTTCCTGCACGACTACGACGAGGCCTGCCCGTACACCTTCTCGGCGTCCCCGGACGTCGTCTACAGCTACTACTGTCCGTTCGACTGCACTGTCGTCATCGACCTCTGTGCTTCTCAGTACGATACGAAGGTGTTCGTCTACGAGAACGAGTACAGCCCGGGGAATCCCTTCGCCTGCAACGACGACTCCCCCGGGTGCGGACCGGACGGCTATCGCTCGTGGTTGATGCTGGAGTTCACGCAGGGCAACACGTACTTCGTGGTTGTCGACGGCTACACGTGTGGTCTGACGGAACTCACCGAGACTCTCGCGGCGGGGACGTGGTGGCTGTGGGTGGGGCCGATCGGCTTCACGGGCGTCCAGTGCGGCGAGGAGTACGCGTGCGAGCTCACGGGCTACGCGCCCGTGACGCCCGTCGAGCGCGCATCCTGGTCCACACTGAAGGCCATGCACCGGTAGGCGCCCGGGTCCGCGACGGACAGCCGATGTCGCCGGGACGCCCGGTGGCCCGCACCGCCGGGACACCCGGGGCCCCGCGTCACCCGCCTCGGGCACGGTATGGTCGCCACTTGGCGGTTTTCCTGTTGACTGTGGAACGGGAAGTGCTACCCTGTAGGTAGATAGACCCCCCACCGAACCAGCCGGGACACGCCCCAGAGACAGTCGGCACTCGAACGGATGCGCCCCCACGCAGTCGCGAAGGCGTTGTGTTGCCGTCGCGAGACCGGACTAGACCCCCGCTACCTGTTCCAACCGGAACCATCCCCCCCGGGAGGTGACGGATCATGGAGACATTGGGATCGAGAGTCCGCGGGCTGCTTGCCGCCGGAGTAGCACTCCTCGTCCTGCTCGGCGCTGTCGGGAACGCGCCGGGTCAGGGTACGGGCCGTGTGGCCGGCCGCGTCTTCCACGCCGAGACCGGAGAGCCGATGTTCTACGCAGACGTCATGATCGTCGGCGCGGGGCTCGGGAGCACGACCAACTCCCGCGGCGAGTTCTTCATAGAGCACGTTCCACCGGGCGAACACACGGCCATCGCCACCTTCATGGGGTTCGAGACTGCAAGAGCCCAGGTCATCGTGAAGGTCGACAGGACCACCGAGGTCGACTTCCGCCTCGACGTGAAACCCTTTGAAATGGACGACGAGTTCGTCGTCTGGGGAGACAAGGAACCGCTCGTCCAGCCTGATCAGACCGGGTCCGTGTACGATCAGGACCGCGAGGAACTGGACGTCCGTCCGGGCGCGTCTCTTGTGGACGCGCTGGTCGACCAGCCAGGCGTGGTGGAGGACGACGGAGGTCTGCACATCCGCGGAAGCCGCTCGACCGAGATCAAGATGTACATAGACGACATCGCGATAACCGATGCTGCCGGAGGGCTCTTGAGCCTCGAGGTCGGCATGTCGGCACTCACGGGATACGAACTCCTGTCCGGCGGGTTCGATGCCGAGTACGGCAACGTCCAGTCCGGAGTCATCAACCTCCAGACCAGGGAGGGAGGCACGGAGTTCTCGGGCGAGGTTCTCTATATGACCGACGACTACGGCGCGCCGGAGCGGACCTACGACAACTTCGACATGCTGGCCTTCGGGCTCGGCGCTCCGATCGTGACGGAGAAACTCCGGTACTACGTGTCCGGTCAGGCCAGCTTCACCGACGGCTACATCCCCTCCTCCGAGGAGCGGCCCGAGCAAGAGGTCCTTGGCGGACTCTTCGGGATCACCGCCAGGAACAGGCAGTCGGCGCTGGGTTCGGGACAGATCAAGCTGTCCTTCATCCCGGAGGCGGGCAGGAAGCTGACGTTCGAACACCTCCGTTCGGAGGTTGCGAGCGACCCCTACAGGCACGACTTCTCAAGGTCGGGATACTGGTCGGCCCGCAACGAGGACTGGTCGCACGTCGCGCTCGACTCGACCTACAGCTTCTACAACGCCCCCGAACACACGGCGACCGATCGCACCAGCTTCTCGGCCAGCAAGCTGGTGTGGCGCGACCGTATCGCCGCCGATTTCCTGTACACCATCAGGCTCGCGCAGCTCGAGTCGTGGAACAGGAGCCGTGTGCACGAGGACCCCAACGACTACTGGTGGCAGGCGTATGTGGGAGGCAGACGCGTCACCGACGAGGACTCCGACAACGACCTCAACCCCGAACCCGGGTACTTCAGGGTATGGGGCGACGACCTCACATGGACAGAGAGCAGGACCAGGTCGACCACACTCAAGGCCGACGCCACGAAGGAAACTGGCGGCGCACACCGGGTCAAGGGCGGGGTCGAGTTCGTTTACAACGAGCTCATGATGAAGCAGCTGAACCTGGGGAGCCTCATCCCGAGCGAAGGAGACACCACAGAGGCCGGCTTCCGGTTCTTCGACTGGGACAGGGCCATAAACAGCGCCGAGCGCTTCCAGCACAACATCTACTCGGGCTTCCCGGTGGAAGGGGCGCTCTACCTCCAGGACCGGTGGGACCACGACGGGATGATCGTTCGGTGCGGCCTGCGTGTCGACTGGCTCGACCCGGGGGCCGCGTCCAGCGAGGGTGAGAGCAAGATGTGGCGAGAGAGGCTCAAGGCGGTGGTGTCACCGAGGATCGGCATCGCCCATCCGATATCGGACATGGATGCGCTGCACTTCCACTACGGACGGTTCTACCAGATCCCGCACCTGTCGGTGCTCTACACCGCGGGCGAGGACCTGGAGAACGCGCCGGCAGGGCGGATAGTCGGGTACTCGGGACTCGAGCCCGAGGTCACCACCGCGTATCAGTTCGGTGCACAGCACCAGTTCTCTGAGAACGTGGCGGTGGACCTCTCGGGTTTCT
>JBDRTQ010000164.1:0-3016 GCA_043823885.1 Candidatus Eiseniibacteriota bacterium
AGGCGCCGGCGGTGACGGCCAGATTCCGCACCGCCGACCCCGCCGTTACGATCACCGACAGCCTGGCGTCCTACGGCAACCTGACGGCAGGCGCCACGGAGTGGGGATCGGACACGTTCGGCATCGTCATCTCGCCCGGCTGCGGGAACGGAACGCTCATCCCGTACTCGATCGTGGTCTTCATCGACGGGAACGAGGTCGGCGTGCTGAACCCGCCGCCGCTCGAGGTGGTCACCGCGGAGCTAGCGCACACGACCACCGTGACGGAGGACGGCGGAGCCGGCGGTGACGGCGACGGCGTTCCTGACGCAGGAGAGACGGTCGGGCTCGTTCTCACGCTGACCAACGACGGGCCGTCGGCGCTCGCGGACGTCCAGGGGACGCTCTCGACCTCCGACCCCCGCATCATCATTACGAACCCGAGCGCGCCGTTCGGCGACGCCCCTGCCGGGGGCGTGTGCACGAACGACGAGGTCTCGTTCGTCCTGTCTATCTCGCCGACCGCAACGAGCGGCCACATCGTGGCGTTCTCGCTCGCGCTGGCCGGTGACGGATTCTCGTACCAGTACTCCGAGACCATCGAGTTCGAGATCGTGCTTCTCGGGGCCTCGATCGCGGCCCCTCTCGGGCCGGACGCCTACGGCTACTACGCGTACGACCGGGCCGACTCGGCCTACGGTCCGGCGCCGGGCTTCGACTGGTACGACATCGCGCCGCCCGGTCCGGGGAATATCATCGCCGCGATAACCGACGAGGACGCCGGCGTGACAACGATGGGGTTGTTCGTCGACATCAGATACTACGGCACGCTCTACGAACTCATTACCGTCAACTCGAACGGGTACCTGGCGCCGGGCTCGACCGACTACCGATTCGGCGACAACTCGCCGATACCGGACACTCACGGCCCGCCGAACATGGTCGCGCCGTTCTGGGACGACCTCGACCCGTCGGCAGGTGGGGACATCTACTCGTGGAGGGACGTCGTCAACCATCGCCTCATCTTCCAGTTCGAGGAGGTGCCCATCTGGGGCACCTCAAACGCGCAGACGTTCCAGGTGATCTTCTACGATGAGAACTACTACCCGACCCCGACCAACGACACGCAGATCCTGTTCCTGTACGAGACTGTGTCGATGCCGTACGGATGCACGGTCGGCATAGAGAACCCCACGCAGGACGACGGCATCCAGTGGCTGAACGACGGGACCTACGCGCCCCACGCCGCACCGTTGGAGAGCGGCGCGGCGATCCTGTTCACCACGGTGGCGCCTTCTGACCCCGACGTCACGTGGCTGGTCCTGAGCGACAGCTCGATCGACGACAGCGCTGGAGGCAACGGCGACGGGCTCGCGCAGATCGGCGAGACGATCGAACTCACGGTCGAGTTCTCAAGCGTGGGCGGGGCGAGCGCGGAGAACATCTCCGTCCTGCTGTCTTCCGCGGAGAGCGCGCTGTCGGTCGTTGACAGCACGGCCGCGATACCCGACATCCCGGCGGGCGGATCCAGGAGCAACTCCGACCCGCTGACCTTCGTTGTCACCCAGGCCGTCAGCGACACGGTCGCTACGCTCTGGGCTCAGGTCACGGCGAACGACGGGGCGTACACCGGCGCGGGCAGGATCGACGTCCGCATCGAGATGTCGGGAACCGGGATCGAGGACGACCCCGTGGCCTCCGTCTTCAGCCTGAGGCCGGGGCGCCCGAACCCGTTCGCCGCCGACACGCGTTTGCAGCTGACGCTGCCGACGCCCGAGAGAGTCGTGGCGCGCGTCTACAACCCGGCCGGACGTCTGGTGAAGACGCTGGTCGAGGCGCCGCTGCCGGCCGGCGAGCACTTCGTGCCGTGGGACGGAACGGACGAGAGCGGCAAACGCGTCGCGAGTGGTGTCTACTTCGTGAAACTGATGGCCGGCACCGACAGCGCCTTACAGAAGGTGGTGCTGCTGAGATAGCCGCGCGGAGACGACAGGAGCCTCCGGCGCGAACATCGCCCTGCGGCCGCCGCGGGGAAGGGGCATCGGATAGATGAAGTCTGCGAAGAGCGCGATGTGCGCCGGGGCCATCGTGACTGCCGCTGCGGCGGTGACGCTCTGCTCGTGGGGCGCAACTCGGCTGACGGCCGCGCCTGCGGACCGGAGTGAAGTCACGGTACCGCGTGGCGTGGTCCGCCTGACCGAACCCACGGTCGAAATCATCGAGAACAGCAGCGAGAGCGTCTCGCTGCTGTTCCGTTGTGAACCAGACGCCATGCCGGGCGAGCTGTCCGTTCTCGTGAGGGTCCCTGACACAGGCGCGATCGAGACTGCGGTCGGACACGTCGAGCCCGCAACGCTCCGCGCGGACGATCGGATCACGGTGTCCGAACCGGCGATAATGCGGGACCTCAGAGTCGTCCGGGTCACGTTCACGCCCAGTGGTCTGGGCGCGAACCCTGACGCATACGCGCGTTCGCTCGAGCTCACGATTCGCTCCTCACCACAGCAGGGCACAAACGAGAAGCACCGCCACCACCCGTACATCTCCCCCGCCTTCCGCCGCATCTACCGTAGCAAGGTACTCAACTACGACGATGAAGCGGAAGCCGCTCTCCTTCGGCGCGCTGCTTCTGAGCGGGAGCGCAGGGAGCTCCCATTCGGAGGGCGCTATCTCGTCATCACGTGGGGCTCGTTCGAAGAGACCGTGCGGCCGCTCGTCGAATGGAAGCACGCGAAGGGCATGCAGGCGAAATTGGCCACTCTTTCTGAGACGGGGTCAACCGCGGAGGACATCAGGACCTACATAGAGACGGCCTACAACACGTGGACCGTGCCGCCCGAGTTCGTTCTGCTGGTCGGCGACACGGAGCAGGTGCCGGCGTACAGCGGGCTCACACACACGGACAACTACTACGCGGCCATCGAGGGCTCCGACTACCTTGCCGACATCATGGTCGGCCGGCTGTCTGCTGACACCCCGGGCGAGTGCGCCACGGAAGTGGCCAAGATCCTTGGGTACGAGAGAACGCCGCTCGAAG
>JBDRTQ010000165.1:0-2281 GCA_043823885.1 Candidatus Eiseniibacteriota bacterium
GTCTTGGCCTCCAGGCGGGAGATGAAGCGCGTGAGGCGTCCTTCCCATTCGCCCTTGACCTCTTTTCCTGTCGTGCCGATCCCTTTCGCCGTGTCGTCGTGCTTGAGCTTCGCGACAAGGTCCAAGAGCCCGTACGGGATCGGCGAGTCGACGGTGAAGGTAGCCTTGACGTCCGCCTTGCCCTCGCGCGTGAGGGTTCCCTCCTTCAGAGCCCGCACGTGCATGGTGAACCGCGACGCCTGGTTTGGCGCGTTCTGGTCGCTGCGATCGAGGATCATCGAAAGCATCTCTTCTCGATTGAGTAGCCAGTACGGCAGGAACAGCGCATCCGCCGGCGGGGCATCCAGGTCGCCGGGGCCGGCGATCTTGAAGCCGCTCGCGATCGCTCCCGCGCCCGTCGCCATAGAGGCATATTCACCGTGGAGGTCCAACACGATGATGTTGGCGTGCGCCCGCGCGCTCGCCCGTTCAAGGATTAGCGAGACCGCGTAGCTTTTGCCCGAGCCTGTGCTGCCGAGGATCGCCGCATGGCGCTGGAAGAACCGATCGCCATTGGCGATGGCCGCCGCGCTCCGGTCGAGCACGAAGTGACCAAGTTCGAGCCGCTGCCCCTCCTCCAGTTCCCGCCCGAGGAGCCCCATGAACCGTTGCAGGTTGCCGCCTTCGATCAAGAAACACTGGCGGTCGATCTGAGGGAACGAATCCGCGCCGCGCTTGAACCGGTTGCGCAGGGTCCCCTCGATGGTGCGGTAGGTGCCGAGCAGCACCACGCGAAGCGCATCGTCGGGGACGACCTCCATGGCGATCGTGGTGGGCGACATCGGATCGGGCGCGCCCACTTGCTCTCGGAGCTGGCGCGTCACCCGTTCGGTCATCCCCACCAGGAACTCCTGCGCCGTCGCTCCTTCCATGGCGACGAGGCTGCCGACCGCCGCGCGGGGGAGCAGCGCGGAGTTCTCGACTGCCACAAGGACGCGGCTTGTGTCCACGGAAGCCACCTTGCCCAGCCTGCTCGACTCGTCGAAAGAGAGAACGGGTGCGTCGCTCATGCCAGTAGCTCCTCGGCCAGGACGCCAAGATCCCATGCCTCGGCGCCTGGACGTTCGAAACGGGTGTCTCTGCTCACCACGGAGATCCCCGCGGCACCGGACGCCTTTGAAAGGCACACGCACCTCGGCGAGTCCGCAGCGAGCTGCTCGTGCTTCGGGTTGGCGGTGCGCGTCAGCATGAGCGTGGGGGTCCCGCCCTGGATGCGCGCCACGAGGTGAGTCTGGAGGTGGTCGTCGTTAAACCCATAGCCCACGACGAGCAGCCGGGCGGCTCGCTTGATGCGGTCGTTGGCGAGGTCGCGGTGCTTGTCGAACGGCGCGTTGTAGCCGGCCCGGTACTTGTTGAGTCCCGGTGTGATGATGAGTCGCTCGGCGTCGAGATCGGCGCTGCATCGGATCGCGCCAGAGCCGCTGCGATACCAGTCGAAGCTGCCGTGCGGCTTGAGGACGACCGCCCGCGGGAAATGTTCGAGCGTCTGCGTCCTCCCCCGCGTGACGATTCCACGACAGGAGGCCATGCAGCTCCGCTCGTGGTCGAAGTCGCCGGCGTATTGACCGATGGCCGTGGTGTCCACGTGGAACCCCGCCATCTCGCACCCGAGCTCGATTAGACGGTCGTAGTTCGGCGTGAGGATGGGGAGCCCGGCGACCGGCTTCAGGATTCGGCGCAGGAACGTCGTCAGCCGGAGCGTCCGCTCGCCCTTGATCACCGCGCTCATCACCCCCCGCTCGCTTGGCAGGAGCAACTCCCCGGTCTTGTGGGCGATCCAGGTCTCAAGGGGTTCCGAGGGCGCCTGCTTGAGGAGCGCCGCTTCGAGCCCGTCGCCCGCCGCGAGGACGGCCGCCACGCAGGCCCACTCGGCAGCCGGCTCGCCCCCCAGTTCGTGGGCCGACGCGGTGAGGTGGTCCGCCAGGGCGGGCATGCCCGGGATGCCCTCGGCCGCCGAGAGCCCGGAACCGACGACAAGGACCAACCCGTCCGTGAAGTGCTGCTGGACAAACCTCACGACGTCGTCGTAGTTCACGGTCGAGAGTTCCGGCGCGCGCTTTTCCGCGCGGCGAGGACGATTCGGGCGCACGCCTCCGCGTCGGAGAGCGCGTCGTGGTGCTTCAAGGGGAGCCGGAGGTGGCGGCATACCTCGGGGAGCGTCGTCGGGTGGATGCCCCACCGATCGCGCGAGAGGCGGACCGTGCACTCGAAGGGCAGCGGCGGCAACGCGAGGCGTGATTGG
>JBDRTQ010000166.1:0-2530 GCA_043823885.1 Candidatus Eiseniibacteriota bacterium
AAGATCCGGCTTGACACCGGCTGTTCCATATCAGCGGTACAGCGCCTTGACCGTGCCCCACGTCGTGGGCTCGACCGGGTTCCACCAGTTGCAGTCCGGAAGCGGCCCGAAGTAGTCGCAGACTACGCATGTGCCGTCGTCGGCCTTGATAACGATCGTATCGTAGTACATCGTAGGCCCGATCGGTACGCCAGGCGAGACAAACCGCAGGTGGGCCACGTCCGCGGGAAGCGGATCGCAGGGCTCGGTCAGTCCGTTGTTCCGCCACGTGAGGTGGCGTGACGGCATCCAGCAGTCCAGGTTCTCAAACGCGAGTTCACTCTCCCAAAGAAGCATGGAGCGCGCCACGCCCTCCGTATCCACACAGCCCGGGCTCGCCTCCGAGAAACCCCTCCGGAGCACGATGTAGTCTTCCTGGTTGGGGTTGTCCGGGTCGAAGTGGAAGCAGTCGTCCAGATGCTCGAGCGAGAGGCTGAAGTGCTCGGGCAGGGCTGCCTCCTTGAAGTCCCACGTGACGTATATGTTGTACGTCCACGCGTTGCTGCTGTAGGGCACCGCCTCGCCCGTCGCCGAGCAGGCGACCGCTCCGAGCGCCGGGACGGCGAACGCCGCGCTCAGAACCGCTGTCACAAGAACGGCGTACGCGACTCTCTGAGTCATTACCAGATCCCCCCAAGGGTTATGTCGCTCCAAGGATGCGGCCGGGGAAACGTTTCCCCGCATGCTGCCATTGTAGCATTTATAGCGCCGGGATTCAACGGCAACTGCTGAGGAGTCATTCATCCGGAGTGTGGCCCGTCTGAACGTGCTGTGGGATGGGAAGTTGTGGTGATGCCGCCGCGGTCAACAGTGGCTGAGGGCCTTGAGGAGTGCCTTCGGAGCGAGCGTGTTGAGTACGTTCCCGCGTTCGAGCCAGCCCCGCCTGGCCGTCCTGACTCCCAGCTCCATCATCCACATCTGGTCGACGTGGTGAGCGTCCGTGCTGATGGCCACCCTGACCCCCATCTCCGCGGCGCGCCTGGCGTTGACGTCGTTGAGATCGAGCCGCTCGTGGTGGGAGTTGATCTCAAGAGCGGTTCCCGAATCCGCAGCCGCGGCCATGACCTGCTCCAAGTCAACATCATACGCGGGCCTCGTGCCCAGGAGACGTCCCGTCGGGTGGCCGATTATGTCAACGTGCGGGTTCTCCATCGCCGACAGCATCCTACCCGTGATCCGGTCGCTTGACTGCTGGAATCCACTATGTATTGACGCAACGACGATGTCCAACCTCTCAAGGACCTCGTCCGGGAAGTCGACGCTCCCGTCGGAGAGGATGTCCGCCTCGGTGCCCGAGAGCACGGAGATACCAGTGACACGCGCGTTGACCTGTGCGATCTCCTCCGCTTGCTCCAGCAGCCGCTCCGCGGTGAGCCCGTGCGCGATCCCCAGTGAATGAGAGTGATCGTTGATGGACACGTACTTGTAGCCGCGCGCCTTCGCCGCCCGCGCCACCTCCTCGATGGTCGAATGGCCGTCGCTGTAGTTCGAGTGAACGTGCAGGTCGCCGCGGATGTCGGCGAGTTCGACCAGTTCCGGCAGCCTGCCCTCGAGCGCCGCCTCCACCTCTCCCCTGTCCTCGCGGAGTTCGGGTTCGACGTACTCCATGCCGAGCTTCCTGTAGATGCTCTCCTCGGTCCGGGCCGCGAGGCAGCGGTCGCCCTTGAAGAGACCGTACTCGCTGAGCTTCAGCCCCTTCGACTGGGCGAGCCCGCGGAGATGGACGTTGTGCGCCTGCGAGCCGGTGAAGTAGTTGAGCGCCGCCCCGTAGGACTCCGGCGGAACGACCCGCAGGTCGATCTGCAGGCCGTCGGCCACTCGGACGCTCGCCTTGGTCGAACCGGAGGCGAGCACCTCCGTCACTCGAGGCAGTTTCGTGAAGGCCTCTATGACCGCATCCGGCTTCGAGCTCAGCGCCAGAATGTCGATGTCGCCGATCGTCTCGCGCCAGCGCCTGATGGACCCGGCGACCTCCACCTCGTCGATGCCGGTCGCCTCCTTGAGTTCGTCGACCGTAGCGAGCGCTGCCGGCAGGACCGCGCCGAGCGTCAGGCGTCCCGAGCGCGACTCGTAGACCCTGATGCCCGCCTCGATGTTCTCGACCTTCTTCGGCCCGATGCCGGGAAGGTCGAGTATCTTCTTGCTCCGGAGTACGCGCTTGAGGCTCTTGATCGACTTGACGTCGAGCTCGCGCCAGAGAAGTCCGATGGTCTTGGGACCCAGGCCTGGGATGGAGAGCAGCTCGACGAGTCCCCTGGGGATGCTCTTCCGCTCTCGCTCGTACTGGGAGATCAGGCCCGTCTCGAGATACTCGGCTATCGCGTCGGCCGTGCCCTTGCCCACGCCCTGGATGTCCAGGATCTCCCCGCTCTCCACCAGGCCGGCGACGTCGGAGGGCAGATCCTCGAGAATGCGCGCAACCCTGCGGTAGGCGTTGACCCTGAAGACGCTCTCGTCCTTGATCTCCAGGACGTCGGCGAGCTTCTCGAAG
>JBDRTQ010000167.1:0-2306 GCA_043823885.1 Candidatus Eiseniibacteriota bacterium
CTGATCCTGAATCTCAAGCAGATGAATGTCAATCTCTTGAGCGACTCGGCTGAGACTCTGATTCTCGACAGGAAGACCGAGGGTGACGTCAAGGCGTCCGATTTTGCGCCCAATCCCAACGTCGAGATCACGAACCCCGATCTGCACATAGCCACACTTGGCGCCGATGCCACGCTTCACATGGAAGTCATCGTCGATGCCGGCAGGGGATACGTCCAGGCCGAGGAGCACCAGTTCGACGAGAAGCCCATCGGCTTCATCCCGATCGACTCGGTCTTCTCGCCGGTCAAGCGCGTGCACTACGAGGTCGAGAACACCCGAGTCGGCCAGCGCATTGACTTCGACAAGCTGATGCTCGAGGTGTGGACCGACGGTACGGTCACGCCGGAAGACGCCGTGTCCTTCGCGGCGAAGATCCTCAAGGACCACCTTTTCCTCTGGATGTCGTTCGATGTGGAGCCCGAGGAGGAAGTGGAGGAGATCATCGACGAGGATCAGATGCAGCTCATGGAGGTGCTGAACCACAGCGTCGAGGAGCTCGAGCTTTCCGTGAGGTCATCTAACTGCCTGCGGGATGCGGGAATTCGGACGCTCGGAGACCTGGTTCAGAAGTCCGAGGCCGAGATGCTGAAGTACCGGAACTTCGGACGGAAGTCGCTCCAGGAGCTGGTGGACATCCTCTCTGACATGGGGCTGCACTTCGGCATGGACGTCGAGTCCCTCATGTTGCCAGGGGGCGATTTGGGCGAGGACGCACCGGAGGCGGAGGGTGAGGAGGCCGAGGTCGAAGAGGTCGCGGGTGACGCGGAGACCTCGGGTGGGGAGCCGGATGGCGACTCAAGTGATGAGGACGAGGAGTCTCCTGGAGAGGACGAGATCGACGACGACGACGCGCTGTAGCGTGGCGCACTGCGCCGGCATACAGGGTCCGGGCGCTGCTGCATGCTCGAGACTGAGATGGGGTAGAAAGGCAGGACGCTAGATGCGACACAGGCACAAGGGGCGGAAGCTCAACAGGACGTGGAGTCACAGGAAGGCCATGCTTCGCAACATGGTGACCACGCTCCTTGATCTCGAGCAGATCGAGACGACCGACGCGAAGGCCAAAGAAGCCCGCTCGTTGGCTGAGAAGATGATCACGTTAGGTAAGCGGGGAGAGAACGATCTCGCGGCGAGGCGCCAGGCCATCAAGGTCATCCGTAGCAAGAAGGTCGTTGCGAAGCTGTTCAGTGAGCTGGGACCCCGCTATGCGGACCGCCCGGGCGGGTACACCAGGATCGTCAAGGTCGCGGACAGGCGCGGCGACGGAGCAAGCCTGTCTATCCTGGCTCTGGTGACCGAGCCTGTGACCTTCAAGGACATGACGCACAAGCGCGCCAGGCTCGAAGAAGAGGCAAAACTCAGGGAAGAAGTCGAGCGCAACGTCGTGGAGACGCCGGCCGACGAGCCCCTCGAGGACGAGGCAGTCGGGGCTGACGAGACCGCGGTGGACGAAACACCCGCCGAGGTCGACCGGCCAGAGACTCCGCCGGACGTGGCTCCGGAGAAGAAGGAAGACTGATCGTGTCCCGATCGCTTCCAGCACAGCTCACGACGAGATTCAACTGGGCGCCGCGGTTCATCTGCGGCGCTCTTCTTCTGCCCGTGCTGCTGCTCGCGCTGGCGGTGTTCACGGCAGGATGCGCCGGCGTGTGGCCGCTGTCGGATGGCGGGGACCCGCGCGAGCGCGCCGAGCCGGACGATTATCACGACATCGCCGGAGAGCCGGCGGGCGGTTCCGGCCTCAGGCCGGACGAGTTCCCGGGCGACGTGCCGTTCATCCGCGTGGGTCTTGCGGACGGCGTGCGCGATGCGACCGTGTCCGGCCAGGGCGGCTTCACAGTAGGAGTCTACGCGGACTCGCTCGAGAGCTGGAGAGCGCCGGCGGGCGATACGTGGCAATTCGGGGCCGCGGGCGGGGGCATCACGGGCGGAGGGCTCGGCGGCGAGTTCCACATGGACGCGGGCACCATTCGCATCAGTCCGGTGGCAGGCGCAGCGCTCGTCTTCGACGGAGTGTCGTACAGGGGAGAGATAGAGCTCTTTTCGTCGGGGATGGGCTCGCTGACGGTCGTCAATGTCGTGAACGTCGAGTCCTACCTGCGCGGCGTCGTGCCCATGGAGATAGGCCCGAGGCCCGAGGACGAGCGCGCGGCTGTGCAGGCTCAGGCGGTCGCGGCCCGCCCGTCCGCGATCGCGTCGGGCGGGCCGCGGGCCGGCGGCGGTGTCGACGTCTCCGCCGCCGTGGCCGACCAGGGCTCCGCGGG
>JBDRTQ010000168.1:0-4142 GCA_043823885.1 Candidatus Eiseniibacteriota bacterium
TCACGCGTGCGCTCCAGTATCGACGTCACCATCGTGTTGATGATCCCGAGCGCGGCGACGATGAGAGCGATGGTGCCGACGGCGCCCAGGAGCGCGTCCATGATGAGGAAGCTCTGCTTGATCTCGTCGAGTTCGTCGACAAGGGCGAGGACGCCGAAGCCCATCTCCTCGACGGACGCCCTCACGGTCGAGATGTCGTTGATTCCCGTCGTGCGCACGTAGACGGACCCGTAGCCCTCCGCCTCGCCGGAGCTGTCCAGAAGATCCCACACATCGGAGAAGCCGAGCCTCGGCATGGAAGCGCCGATGTCGATGGGAACGGTGACCCCTCCGCGCAACCGTGCCGCACCAAAGCCCCTGCCCCTCCCGCGCACCCCCACCACCTTCAGACGGACGACATCCTCCTTGAGGGGAAGCCGTGTCGGAGGAGTGAAGCTCCGCATGAAGGACCTGGCGGCGCTCTGCAGGTCGAGCGTCGAACTGACGATCTCGATCTCACGCCCGATGATGGAGTCGACGGAGATGGCCACGAGCTCGACGGCGTCCGGTTCGCCGGGGCGGGTATCGACGGGCTCACCCTCCAGCCGGAATCCGAGTTCGCCCAACAGGCGCACGGTGAGCACGACGGCCGAGTCGGCGTCGCCCTCGTAGAAGCTCCCGTACTCGAGTTCGCTGAAGGGCTTGAACTGTCCCATCGCCGCCGGGACGGCCTGGAGGTTCGTCCTGGCTTCCTTCCCCATCATACGCACCGTGACCGGGAAGCGGATCTCGGGGTACGCGAGCTCGACCGCGGGCAGCGCCCGGATGGCCTCGACGGCCGAGTCGGTCAGCGCCTTCACGTGCTCCGGTGGCTCCAGATTGCCGGCCATGACCTCGCCGACGTCGATGGCCGCCGGAAGCACCTGCATGCTCGTGAAGAGGTCGTTCTCGCGGAACTCCTTGGTGACGTTCTCCTGCATGCCTATCCCGAACGAGACCATCGACACGAGCGCGCCGATGCCGATGATGACCCCGAGCGTCGTCAGCACGCTCCGGAGCTTCGTCCGCCAGAGGTTCTCGAGCGAGAGGCGCCACAGGTCGGGAGGTGTCATCGGTCGCTCCTCCTGCTCAGTTCGTCGATGACGCGGCCGTCCAGCAGCCTGAACACGCGGTGCGAGATCTTGCGCGCCGCGTCCTCGTCGTGGCTGACCATGACGACCGTCAGTCCCTGCTCCCGGTTGAGCGCTACCAGGAGCCCGACTATCTCCTCGGCGGTCTTGCTGTCAAGGTTCCCTGTGGGCTCGTCCGCCAGCAGCACGTCGGGACTGTTCGCGAGCGCGCGTGCGATGGCGACACGCTGGGCCTCTCCACCCGACAGCTCTCCGGGCGTGTGGCTCAGGCGATGTTCGAGGCCGACCGAAGTCAGGATTTCGGCCGCGCGCCGCCTCCTGTCACTCCGTGGGAAGTTCCCGAACGCGAGCGCGAGAGTGATGTTCTCGAGAGCGGTTCTCGATGGGATCAGATTGAACGACTGGAAGATCATCCCGACGGTGGACCGGCGGTGAACCGCCAGGTCCTGACGGCTGAGCGCCGTCACGTCGGAGTCGCCTACGACGATGCGTCCCGACGTCGCAGTGTCCAGGCCCCCGAGAAGGTTGAGGAGCGTCGACTTGCCCGAGCCCGACCGCCCTACGACGGAAACGTACTCGCCCTTCCCGATCTCCAGGGAGACACCCTGGAGCACGGGAATGGACACGGTACCCTTCTGGTAGGTCTTGAAGAGGTCACTGGTATGAACGAAGGGCGTCACCGTACCTCGTACCTCCGGTAGGAATCTGCTTCCGGCTCCGCCGGGATCACAAGCGGAGAGGCCGGGTGGCTAGCCCGGCGATGGCCAGCAGGATCACGGCTCCGAGAATGGCGACGGCGAAGCTGGGCAGGTTGAATCCCAGGCTGAAACCCCGGCCGGTCGCGAGCTGAACGATGATGCCGCCGATGAAGGCACCAACGACACCTACGACGATGTTGAGGCAGCACCCCTGCCGCCTGCCGGTGATCCTGCTGGCGACCCCGCCGGCCAGCGCACCGAAGACGATCCACGCAAGAAGACCCACGGCTGGCCCTCCTATCTCAGGTCAACAGACAAACGATCGCGGGCGACTCCCGCCAAACAGGCGGAGAACCGCCCGCACAGTTTACCACATGCAGGCCACTCTGTCACACGGGCAGCCGGAGGGCCGCCCTCCCCTATTCGAGACTTCCCACCGTGGCCTCGACCGCTTCGAGGATCTCACAGGACCGCACGACCTTCTGCATTGTCGTGTGGTCGGTGTACAGCGGACGGTCCTCATCGAGGTGCGCGACGTGCTTCCTGATAATCTCGCGCGCCTTCTGCACTCCCTTGCCCGGAGTGAAGTCGCGGAAGTCGAGCGCCTGCGCCGCGGCCATGAACTCGATGCCGAGAACGCCGTACGCGTTGTCCAGGATCTGCCCGTTCTTGATGGCGGTGTTCATGGCCATCGAAACGAAGTCCTCCTGGTCGGCCGCCGCGGGTATGGACTGGATGCTTGCGGGAGCAGAGAGCATCCGCTGCTCGACGATCAGCATGCACGCGGTGTACTGGCTCAGCATCATCCCCGACATCATGCCCGCGCCCTTCGTCAGAAAGGGGGGCAGACCGATGGAAAGCGCCGGGTTGGTCAGTCTGTTCAGGCGCCGCTCCGAGAGGACGCTGACCATCGTTATCGCCGTACCGGCCATGTCCATGGGCAGGCCGACCGGCGAGCCCTGGAAGTTCGCGCCCGTGAGCGTCAGCTTGTGCTCGGGGAAGAAGATCGGGTTGTCGCCGATGCCGTTGAGCTCGATCTCGACCTGGCTCTTCGCGTACGCGATGGCGTCGTGAGCCGCCCCGATCACCTGAGGCGTCGAGCGCATCGAGTATGCGTCCTGGACCTTGACCTTCAGCTTGCCCGTGACGAGGTCGCTGCCCTCAATGCACGTTCGGAGCGCCTTGGCCGTCCGCATCGCGCCCGCGAACCCGCGCACCTCGTGCAGGAGCGCGTTGTACGGCTTCATGTTCGCGAGAAGCGCCTCGAGCGTCATCGCGCAGGCGATCTCCGCCTGCTTGAGCCACCGGTTCATGTCGTAGATGTGGATGGCGCTCATCGCCGTCAGGAGATTCGAACCGTTGATCGTGGACAGCCCGTCCCTGGCCTTCAGGCCGGGCACCGGGATGCCCTCCTCGTCGAGAGCCTCACGACCGGGCATGAGCTTGCCCTCGAAAAACGCCTCGCCCTCGCCCATCATGAGAAGCGCGATCTGCGACATCGGTGCGAGATCGCCGGACGCGCCGACCGACCCCTTCTGGCAGACCGCGGGAGTCACACCCTTGTTCAGCATCGCGGCGAGCGTCTCGACGATCTCGGGGCGACATCCCGACTTGCCCTGAACCTGCACATTAATGCGCCCCGCCATGGCGCCGCGCACGTACTCTATGGGCGCGAGGTCACCGATCCCGGCCGCGTGGTTGTAGATGAGGTACCTCTGAAACTGCTCGGTCTGATCGTCGTCGAGGACCACCTCTGAGAACTCCCCGATCCCGGTGTTGACCCCGTACATGATCTCCTTGGCAATGATCTTCTCCTCCAGCATCGCCCGGCAGACCTTGATCCGCTCCCACGCCTCCGGTGGTATTTCGACCTTCTCCCCGTGCCGCGCGATGCGAACCAGCTCCTCGACAGTCAGACCCTTGCCGTTCAGGACTATTGCCATGCCTCTCCCCTCGCTTCAATCAGATGTCTGTTCTTGTCCGACAGATGACCAGATCACACGTGTAGCACTCCCCGGCCGCCGATGGCACGCGCCGAAGCGTCCGGAAGGTCAATACGCGCTACGCGTCCGCGAGGTGATAGATGAAGCGAACGAGCGCCTCGATGCCCTTCTGCCAGGTCGGCAGGTGGAGCTTCTCGTTGGGGCCGTGCATCTGGGCATCCGGGAGTGCGAACCCGGTGAGGACCGAGTCGATCCCGAGGATCGTCTGCAGCTGCCCCACGGCGGCGATGCTGCCGCCGCTCCTGCAGAACACAGGCTCCGTGCCCCAGACGTCCACCATTGCCCTGGCCAATGCACGCACACCCGGGCTGGTCCTGTCGGTCAGAGACGCG
>JBDRTQ010000169.1:0-8649 GCA_043823885.1 Candidatus Eiseniibacteriota bacterium
GCCGACCATTATCTCGAGCGCCTCATCCGCGG
The DNA here is from genome assembly GCA_043823885.1 of Candidatus Eiseniibacteriota bacterium. Lineage (GTDB taxonomy): Bacteria > Joyebacterota > Joyebacteria > Joyebacterales > Joyebacteraceae > JALGZG01. Next base: position 33 of record JBDRTQ010000169.1, read on the forward strand.
ACTTGAGGTTAGGCGCGAAGCCACCCTCGTCGCCGACGGCGACGGAGAGCCCGCGATCCGACAGCATCGCCTTCAGCGAATGGAAGACCTCGGCGCCGGCTCGCACGGCCTCGGCAATACTGTCGACGCCGGCGGGGACGATCATGAACTCCTGGATGTCGAGCGTGTTGCTCGCGTGCACGCCGCCGTTCAACACGTTCATCAGAGGGACGGGGAGGAGTCGCGCGCTGACGCCGCCGAGGTAGCGATAGAGCGGAACCTCGTATACCGCCGCGGCCGCGTGCGCGCAGGCGAGCGACACCGCGAGCATCGCGTTCGCGCCGATCGTGCTCTTGTTGTCCTCCTCATCAAGTGAGACGAGGAGCGTGTCTATGAGGACCTGGTCGTCCGTATCGACGCCTACGAGTTCGGGACCAATGACCTCGATGACGTGCTGGATCGCCCGCTGGACACCCTTGCCAAGATATCGCGAGGTGTCTCCGTCCCTGAGTTCGACCGCTTCGTGCGTTCCGGTGGAGGCGCCTGATGGTACGGCCGCACGGCCCATGATCCCGGAATCCAGCCAGACGTCGGCTTCTACGGTCGGATTGCCCCGGGAGTCCAGGATCTCACGGGCCCACACCTCTGTGATTATGGTCATTTGTACTCCATGTGTTCGCGTTGCGGCAGATGAGCGCTAATCGTCGTGAGGAAGGGAACTTCCGCGAGATGTTAGGCGTGTGCTGGCGCAGGTGTCAAGCCAAAACAGGCAGATGGGGGCGATGGGCCGGTGCGATGGGCCGGTGCGATGGGGCAGTGCGATGGGCCGGTGCGATCGGCCGGTGCAATGGGCGGGTGCAATGGGCGAGAGCGACGGGGCGGCGCGACGAGTCTTGAGGGAGGCTCATTTGGGGTCTTGACTGCTGTTGCTGGGCGTGGTAAACTGACCGCGCTGGAAAATTAGACCGATGGCGGAAGAGCTGTTGGGGTAAGAGCTGACGCGCCAGCAGACAGCTGGGTGGGGTGGCCGGCTTCCATGCCGGCTGCCCCGGCACGCCCGAGGCATGGCGCGCGAGTGGGATGTCCCTGAGCATGGAGTGATAGTGAATCACGAGAACGGAAAAACGAGTTCCCCGCGCAGGGAGCTGACCGTCGTCGAGCGCGACGCGCAGATCAAGGCCATAGCGAACCCGGAGCGGGTGCGCATCCTGACGTTGCTGGTCGAGCGGTCGGGGACCGCGAAGCAGGTCGCCGACTGGATCGGGGGGACGCGGGGCCGCGTTCACTATCACATCAAAGAACTCGAGAAGGCCGGACTGGTCGAGAAGGTGCGCACGGTAGAGGGCGGTGGGGTCGTCGAGAAGTACTACCGAGCGGTCGCGAGGAACTTCTACGTGGCGCGCGGGATCGGGGAGTACGAGGGGCTGGCGGGCGACGTGCGCGAGATGATCTCGAAGAGCATGCTCGGGTGGCGCCGCCGCGAGATGCTCGAGGTCGACCAGGACGAGATCGCGGAGAAGGTCGTCCGGGACTGCCTCGATACGAAGAAGGGCGACATCATTCTGCTGAAGGGTGACCTCGTGCAGAGGGACATCATGCAGCCGCTCATCCGCGCGGTCGAGGCCGCCGGCGGAAGCGCTGTGACCATCTGCACGCCGGGCCGGCTCGGAGACTTTCTGCTCAAGTGGAAGAAGGACCTTAGCTCGGTCATCGTCATCGAGGAGCCGCTGAACTACCCGGTGCTGAACGGGGCGGTCGACCCTCAGAAGGACATCGGCGAGCGGAGGCTGGCGTTCCTGCGCAGCCTGGTACAGAGCGGACGCGAGTCACGGTACGCCGGCATTCCGGGCTACCCGCTCGAGGACCCGGTCGCGCGCGAGCTTCTCGAAGCGGGAAAGCGCATCATCTACCTGGGCTACCCGACCCCGCAGAAGGCCGCCGTCATGGGTATAGAGTTCCGCGAGCTGCACGACGCGTGCTGGACGGCGCTGGACACGGACTACCGGGAGCTTTCGCAGCGCGGCGAGCACCTGCGCGCGGTTCTCGGTGGCGGGAGCCAGGTGCACGTCACTTCGCCGGGCGGCACGGACCTCACGTTCAGCATCGCGGGGCGCGAGGTCTTCGTCGACGACGGCATCATCTCGCAGTGGGAGGTGGAGCACGGCAGGGGATGGGGTCACCTCCCTGCCGGCAAGGTCATCGTCGCGCCGGCAGCGGGTACGGCCAACGGCGTCCTGGTCTCCGACATGACGGACTACTTCGGCGTCCGGATCGGCGGCACGCGGATCGAGTTCAAGGACGGCGAGGTCCTCGAGGCCAGGGCCGAACAGAACGACGAACTCCTGCAGCTCGTTCTCTCCGGGGGTAGCGGAGATGTCCGCAGGCTCGGAGGGTTCGAGATAGGAATGAACCCGGAGATCATGGAGCCCATCGGCTACTCGGTCTGGGACTCGAAGTCGTTCGGAGACGTGACGCTCTGGATCGGGGACAACACGCTCATCGGAGGCGAGAACGAGGCGAGCCTGTCGTGGGGGTTCACGGTGGTGAAGCCCTCGGTCTCGCTCGACGGGGCGACAGTGCTGGAGGACAGAGTCTTCAAGACGTAGCTGGATCGACAACCCCCGCACCCCCGGCGCCTGCCGGACGCGCCACTTCTCGGGACGAGCGCCTCCCCGGAAGGAGGAAGGACCATGCGAACCACTCTCCTCACACTAGTGGTTGCCGCGCTACTGGCGCAGGCAGTGCCGGCACTTCCGGCTGACACGCAGACCCGCGAGGTGTCCAGGCTCCCCGCGCCCGACCGGGCGCACATCTTCCAGGCCGCGAGTTCCCGCGCCGAGACGCTCTGGATCTTCGACGCTGACTTCGAGGACCTTCTGGGCGACAACGCCGGTTGGACCTCCGAGGACAGGAGCGGCACGCTCGCGATCGAGAACTACTGGCACAAGGACACCATCCGCATCAACGGGTTCGAGTGGCTGGGCGACAGCACGTGGTGGTGCGGGACCAACAACCCGTGCTGGCGGCAGCCGAGAGGATACGGGAACAACTGGTACCAGCTTCTGTACAGAGACTTCCCCGAGGTGGCTCTCCACACGGACCCGGGCGACACGCTGATCCTGGAGTACGACCAGCGCATCGCCATGGAGAACGATTACGACTACGGCTACACCGACGTGTCCGCTGACGGTGGCGAGACGTGGACGACGGTTCTCACAATCGACAATCCCGGCTTCGCCGGAACGCCCGGGTTTTCACAGGACTGGGACAGCGTCAATCCAGTGGCCCCCGGGCACATCTCGATAGACCTGGGCGACTACGCTGGACTGGCCATCGCCATCCGGTTCCGGTTCGAGTCGGACGGGGCGTACTCCTCGCAGGACCAGTGGGACAATCCCCCGTTCCACTCCGTGCTCGACGGCGCATGGCAGCTGGACAACGTCTCGCTCTACGACTCTGATCCCTCGCACAACGATCCGTTCTGGCTCGACGACTGCGAGTCCCCGGGTGACAACGGCTGGGTGCACGACGGCATCCCGGCGCACGGGCAGACGGGCGTGACGTTCTGGCGTGGACTGTACGGAACCGACATCTGGACGAACCGACCGTTCACCTGCGACGAACAGGCGGGGTGGATGTACGCGGCGGTCGACCCGCTGACGAGCAGGATGGTCGATGGTGAGTACGCCTGGCTTCTGAGCCCGCCCATCAATATAGAGGGCGCGAACAAGCTCGTCGGTCAATGGGACATGTGGGTCGACCTACCCAGAGCGACCGACGATATCTTCAACCTGGACATCTACTCCGGAGACAACCCTGACTGCATCGAGCCCCACGGTGGGATCGACCCACCGCCGGGATGGTGGTATGGGGGGCCATTCTGGGGATCCTGGACCGACGACTGGGACGCATTCGCCGGCAACAACTGGCTCACTCTGTTGTGGACCGTTTTGAATGACGACCCACCGGCCCCTGGCGTCGAGCACATGGGCGGCATCTTCCTCAACAGGCAGCGCGTGGGGATTCCCACCGGAGACCCGGGCACCGTCTGGGATTACTCCGTATGGTACCGCCTCCACGACTGGTTCCAGGAGCAGTTGGCGGATGCGCTCGTGGACTCGGCCGTCATCAACGTCAGGGACGATGACGGTATCGTCAGCGTGATGCTGATCGCGGACAACGGGGCGACGCAGACCAGCTACGCGTGTAGACGACAGGATCCGGAAGGCAACGACTGGGTAGTGCCACCCCCTGCGACCGAGATGATCCCTGGCTCGGAGATCCACTACTACCTCGAGGCGCAAGATGGGGTTGGCACCACATCGCTCTTCCCGTCGGGTGCACCGGACGCGCGCTACGAGTTCTCGATCCTGCCAATCCACGGCAGCGTGAGCGACCCATGTGTGCTTCTGGTCGACAAGCACGACAGCCGCACACCGGGAGAGGACCGGAGCTACCGGTACACCTCTGAGCTCTTCTATCGGGAGGCGCTTGAGATCCTGGGGCACGAGTTCGATGTCTTCGACGTCGACGTTCCATCCGCGCCCATACGCTCCGACGGGCCCGATACCTGTGGCATGAAGTACTACGACACCCAGATCTGGTTCACGAACGAATCCAACGCCTACACACTGATAGCCAGAGACCAGCGCAATCTCATCTCGTGGCTGGGCCAGGCGGGAGAGGGTAAGGAGAGGAACCTCCTTCTGACCGGCAACGGCGTCGGGTACGAGCTGGTGGAAGCAGGAGACGAGACGCTCGGTTTCTACACGGACTGGCTCGCGACCGAGTTCCTCGACGACGCGGTCGGGGAAGTGGAGGTAGACAGCGTGCCCGGACTTCGCGACTTCGCGGGCGGCTTCGACTTCATGACCTACGACGATCAGGAATGCGTGCTGCGCGGAGGCTGTCCCGAGCTCGCGTTCTTCGATGTCATCCAGCCGTACCCGGGCGCAGTCGGCGCAGAGCTGGTTGCCGAGTACGTGAAGGTGGACCTGACGACGCGTCCCGCCGGGGTCGCATACACGGACTCCACGGGATACCAGACCGTGACGCTCGGTTTCGGCATCGAGTTCATGTCGGACGCGCCGCTTCCCAACGGGCACTTCGCGCCAGGTGCGTCGGACCGCGTCGACTTCGTGGCCAACATCATGGAGTACTTCCAGAAGGACCCGACCGGTCCCGGGACGGGTGTCGAGAGCGGCGGCGTGTTCGTGACGAAGTTGGGCAATGCGCGCCCCAACCCGTTCAACCCGAGAACCACGTTCGCATACAGCCTCGCCGGCCGCTCGCGCGTGACCATCCGGGTCCACGATCTTGCGGGCAGAGTCGTCAGGACGCTTGTCGACGGAGAGAAAGAGCCCGGCGAGCACGCTGCCATCTGGGACGGCACAACCGACACAGACCAGCGCGCGGCGAGCGGTGTCTACTTCGTGAAGATGGAAGGGGCAGGCGACTCCGGAGGCTTCAGTGAGACCGGGAAGGTCGTGATGCTCAAGTGAAGCGCCTGACGATGCTGAGTGCAGGCGTGGCGTGTGCGATTCTACTGGTGCCCGCCTCGCCATGTTCCGCTGCGCGGGAGCAGACGACACCCGAGGCGCCGGTCGCTGTCGAACCGTCCGAGTCGCCATGCGACAAGCGCGCGGACGAACTCTTCGGTGTCCGCGGAGAGCTCAACTCCTCGGACGCCCGCGGCTTCCGCTCGGTGGGCGAGGAAACGCTCTGGATCTTCGACGCCGACTTCGAGGATCTGACGGGTGACAACGCGGGGTGGACGTCGCTCGACATGAGCGGCAGGCTGGGGCAGATCAACTACTGGCACAAAGACACGATCCGCATCAACGGCTTCGAGTACTTGGGCGACAGCACGTGGTGGTGCGGGACGTACAACGACTGCTGGAGGCAGCCCCGCGGATACGGGAACGACTGGGTATGTTACCTGTCTCGGGAGCTGCCTCTGTCGTCCTGGAGCACGCCCGGTGACCAGGTCGTATTTGAGTGGGATCAGAGGTACGCGATGGAGCACAACTACGACTACGGCTACGTCGACGTTCTCGCTCCCGGCGACAGCACGTGGACGACGCTCTACGCTCTCACCAATCCAGGGTTCGAGGGGACGCCGGGCAGGTCCGGGGACTGGAACTGCGTGACCCCCTACGCTTCGGGGCATGAGAGCGTGAGCCTCAGTGACTACGCAGGTCAGACCATCCAGCTCCGGTTCCGCGTTGAGTCGGACGTGGCGTACTCGTCTCAGGACTCGTACGACAACCCACCGCTCAGTCCCTGCCTTGACGGTGCCTGGCAGCTCGACAACTTCACTCTCAGCGTCAATGACACGGTGCGTTGGTTCGACGACTGCGAGTCGCCGGGCGACAACGGCTGGGTGCACGAGAGCATCCCGGCATCAGGTGGGACAGGCGTTGTGTTCGAGCGCGTGTTCGAACCGGACATCCTTCACGATGACTTCAGCTGTTGGTGGCGACCGTCGGGATGGTGGATGGCCGCGATCGATGCCGAGACGGGCCGGATGGTCAACGGCCAGAACTCGTGGCTCTTGAGCCCTCCGATCGACATCTCAGGGGCTGACGGCCTGGTGGCCAAGTGGGACGCGTGGTTCGACTGTCGCCGGGAGTCGAACGACCTTCGCCAGCTCTGGCTCTCGGTCGACGAGAGCGCCGAGTGTCTCTACGACAATCCGCTCTTCGTCGAGGCGACATCGGCGAGCTGGGGTGGTCCAGGCATATACAGAGAAACCGATGATTGGGACGGCTGGGCCTGGGGCGACTGGCTCGGCATCAACTGGCGGCTATGGAACGACGAGCCACCTGAGCCTGGCGCCGAGCACATGACCGGCTTCATGCTCGACCGGCAGCGCGTCGGTGTGCCCGTCGGCGGACCGCCCACCATATGGATCTGGTCCATGTGGGACAGGTTCCACGACACGTTCGATATCGCGGAGGCACTGTCCGATACCACGCCAGCGCTAATCAAGATCTCGGATGGAGACGGGATCGTCTCAGCATTCCTCGTCGTCTCAAGCGATGGAGGCTCGATGTGGGAGTCGCTGCCTCTCATAGACGTGAGTCCGGACGACGATTGGTGGCTTGTGCCGCTGCCGGTGAACCACATCGCCCCGTCCACGGAGATCTGGTACTACTTCGAGGCGACCGACGGCGCGGGCAACGTCCGCACTCATCCTAAGAACGCCCCGGATACGTACTACGAGTTCTCGATTCTACCCATTCTCGGAAGTGTCTCAGAACCCGCGATTCTGCTCGTTGACAAGCATGGCAGGGTGATCCGCAACGAGGACGGGGAGTTCCGTCAAACGAGCGAGCGCTACTTCCGGGAGGCGCTCGACGTCCTGGGCTTCGAGTACGACGTCTACGACGTCGAGGTCCCGTCAGGGAGCACGGACCAGTCAAACGGTCCGGACAGCGCAGGACAGAAGTACTACGACACGCAGGTATGGTTCACTGACGATTTCAACGCCTACACGATCAAGCGGTTCGACCAGGTCAACCTGATCAACTGGCTGAGTGAGGCGCAGGAGGGCAAGGAGAGGAACCTCCTTCTCACGGGCAACGAGATCGGTGAGGAGCTCGTCGGGTACGAGACAGACACGCTGGACTTCTATTCGGGGTGGCTCGCATCCGAGTATCTTGTGGGCGATGTTGCGAGCACCAGCGACACCTCGCTCATCCTGCACGACGCGGGAGGCGGTTTCGACTTCATGACCCACGATGACCGGGCGTGTCCGCTGCGCCTGCTCGAGTGGGACTACGGGTGAGCTGACCGAAACCGTTTCGACGCGGTGCAGCCCGTGCCGGCTGCTACGGGAGCAGAGCTGGTCGCCGAGTACGTGACGCAGAGCGCGGCGGTCTGGCCGGCGGGTGTGGCCTACACACATCCGACGATGGGGTACCAGACCGTCAATCTAGGCTTCGGTATGGAGTTCATGGCGGGCGGCCGCCTGCCCACGCGGGTGTACACGTCGGGCGCCGCAGACCGCGTCGACTTCATGGCGAACGTCATGGACTACTTCGGGAAGGCGCCGACCACGACACCGACAGGCGCCGAGGAGGATGAGGTCTTCGCGAACCGCCTCGGCCACGCTCGCCCGAATCCCTTCAATCCTGCGACGGTCATTGAGTACAGCGTCGCCGCGGAGAGCCGCGTGACCCTGCGCGTCCACGACGTCACCGGGCGCGTCGTGCGAACACTGGTCGACCGCAGCGTTGAGGTCGGCGATCACAATGTGGTCTGGGACGGCACGACCGACGCCGGCCGGCGAGTGGCGAGCGGTGTCTACCTCGTGCGGATGGAGACGACTGGCGACACGCGCGCCTTCTGCGCGACCAGGAAGCTCGTGCTTCTGAAGTAGCGCGCGCCCGGCGCAGGCCCAACCGCCTCCTGGATCGGAGGGGATGGAGGTGATCACAGTGACAGCCGAAGTGCAGCGCGGCGCGGCTCTTCGCACGGCTTGGGCAGTGAGCATCGCTGCTGCCCTTGTAGCGACGGCCCTTCTTGTCGGTCCTGTTTTCGCATTCGAACGCTCGACCGACTTTCGACGGGTCCCGACCCGCCTGCCGGACGTTCACGAGGCCACTTCCCACAGCGGCGCCCGCGTAGAGACGCT
>JBDRTQ010000170.1:0-8301 GCA_043823885.1 Candidatus Eiseniibacteriota bacterium
ATTCGACGGGCTGGAGAAGGCGTGCGCGGAGCGCGATGCCAATCTACGTATGCAACTCCCCGTAGTCCGCACGCCCGAAGTCGCCGGCGGCGACCCTCGATTCACCGATCTGCTCAGGAAGATGGGGCTGGAGAGCTGATCATCGAATCCCCTCCCCCTGGTGCTTCTCTCGGTGTCAACAGACACTATCTGACAACGGTCACCTTCACCGCGGTTGCCGCCCTGCCGTCCCGCAGCCGCAGGAAGTACACGCCACCCGGCACGCGCTCGCCGTTCCCGTCACGACCATCCCAGGTGACGATCCTGCGGCCGGTCCCCGGGCTAATGAGACATTCCCGTACAACCCGGCCACGAACATCAAAGACCTCGACCACGTCACCCTGCGGATCAATGGTGGAGCACTCGAACCGGGTGACGGCGCCCATTGGATTAGGCCACGGCGCTCCAAGGAACCCGGACGGCGACCCGACATCTTCGCTCCCGACGCCCACCCACGGAGTGCCGAGAGACCCGTCTGAGTTCACGTTCTGCGCGAAGATGTCGCCCGCGTCGAACCGGTCATCCTGCCAGGCGAGGACTGCGAACCCGGACGTGCTGCGAGCCACATCGAGCCTCGACTTGTCGCTCGGAGTGGAGGCGACGTCGAACCGCGCGATGTCTATCGTTCCCGCGCCGTCCAGTCGAGCGCCGTAGAGCTTGTCCTGACCGAGCCCTGCAGACTGCACCCAGAAGACGAACGCGCCGGGTCCCTCTGTCAGGCACCTCATCTGAGTGTTCTCATCTGAGCCGACCGACACGACGACGGCGCCGTCGCTCGTCCACTGGCGGTTGCCGACCGAGTCGAACTTCTGACCGTAGACGCCCGACTGAGACTGAGACGCATCCTGTTCCTCCCAGAAGAGGAACGTCTCGCCTGTTGATGAGTTAATAGCGGCCGATGGTGACACGCGCACGCGCGACGTGTTGGTCGATGCCGCGGAGCCGTTGTGTGGAAACGCCTCGGTTCCGTCCGCGAGCACGTGCTGAGCGTAGCACTGGAGCTGAAGAGAAGCCGTGTCGTACCAGCTGAACACTGCTCCGCCCGTGCCGTCCGGCACGAACTCCGGGTAGTTGCCGTATTGGAGCGAGCCGCCGTCGAAGACGGCCACATGGTCGCTGCCCCAGAGAAGGACGCCCCTGGAGTCGAGCTTCTGAGCCAACAGGTGTTTCGGCGCGTAGTATGCCCCGGTCACGTGTACCACGGACAGGATCACGTCCGTCCCCGCGTCGTGGAGATCGCTTGCCGAGTAGGTGCCGACGTCCGGGGAAAGAACAACGTCGGTGACCCAGACCTGCGAGCCGTCGCCGGCCAACTTCTGCAACCGCACGTCCGAGTCCTCGGTCCAGGCAACGACCGCCGCGCCGTCGCTTGTCCCGGCGATCTTGGGCGCCGCGACGTATCCGGCCGTGTTTGTGAGCTGCACACCCGATGCGTCCCAGAGAAGCGACCCCGCTGGCGAGACCTTGGCGGCGGTGATCTGTTCTCCGCTGATGCTGTCGTCGCGGAAGACGAGCAGCGCGTTGCCGGATGAGTCAACGTCCAGCCCGTAGTCGTGGGTCCAGCTGAAGCCGCGGTCCGCGACCAGAACACCGTTGTGCGCGAAGATCTCATTACCGGCGCTGTCAAGTTTCTGCAGGCGAACATCAAAGCCAGTTCCGAGCCCGTCGAACCAGCTGATGTAGCAGCCCCCGTCGGACGTGGGCGCCACCTTGGGCTGAACCTGGTCCCCCGCGGCATCCGCTACGGACAGGTTCACTGCCGGGTCCGAAGACCACTGAGCGTATGAGATCGAGGCAATGAGGAGAGCAAGAAGACAGAGGGTAACTCGAATCCGAGCCATGGAGCCGCCTCCCTTCCGGACTATTGGACGCGATCTGCGTTCCGCATGGTCGGGCGCGGTGTGCCCGGGGAGCGGCACTCCGCGGACGGCCGAATCACCAGGACGCCAAATGCTAACACAAGTTTCGTGGGATGGTCAAGTTGATGGCCCACCGCGTGCTGACTACCCTCGACAGAAATGGACCCCGGATGAAACGCTCTGGCCGGTCGCGGTGGGCCGACGTTCGAGACCCTCCTCAGTCACCTGGAAGTCGGGGACTCGTGCGCACGCTCCGCAGAGTGCTCCGCCTTGACGGTCCAATGGTCCGTTGCTAGAATCCGCCCTGTCGCACGGCGGTTCACAGTGCGGTGCACACAGCTGTTCGGATGGAAACGGAGCCACGATGGCGGCCAGAAAGCGCGCGAAGACGGATAGCACGACAGACCGGGACATCCCGGGTCGCATGGAGACCACACCCACCGACCCCTCGTGGAGGATTGTGGCCTTCTGCGCCGTCCTGCTGGTCATCTACCTCTGGCTTCACGCCGACGCGCTTCGTCTGCTCCTTGGCGGGTTCGCCTCCCGGTAGGCGGGCTGGAAGACGAGCCCATTCCCCGCGGGCGGCAGGAACCACATTCAGGCGGAACACGGTTGCACGCAGCTCTGACAATACTGGCGGGTGCGCCCTGTCTTGCCGCGGCGGTTCCGATCGCGCTGACATGGCGGTCGCCACTCATCCGCGCTGTGGTCGTGGGTATCGTCGGGTACGCGTCCCTGACGGTGGCCTTCCACATCCTCGCTGTGCTTGCCGCGATGACGGGGGGATCACTCGTCACGCCAGGTAACCTCGCCATCGTAGCCGCTCTCCTCGGCGCCGCGTCATGGGGAGCGCTGGTGCGTCGAATCGCGCGGCGGCACCGCTCCGACGGTGAAGAACCCGCTTCATCTTCCGAGGTACGCCCTCGCGGACGACTGATCTCCTCTAACTCAGTATCCGTTCTCGTGCTGGCCGTCGTTCTCGCGGCGCTCCTTGCGAGCGCGGCCGCCTCGGGCCTCTCGGCTCCGCCACGGGGATGGGACGTGCTGACGTATCATCTCCCGCGCGCGGTCAGCTGGCTGCAGCACGGGGACCTGGGAGCCTACGGACCCGAGGCCGCGTTCTATCCGGGAAACGCGGAGCTTCTCATACTCATGGGACTGTTCACGGGCACGGACCGGCTCGCTCCGCTCATCCAGGCCCCGTTCCTGGCGCTTGCCGCTCTGGCCCTCTTCGCGCTCGCTCGCACAATCGGAGCGCGCAGGTGGTCGGCCGCGATCGCGAGCCTCGTGTTCGTCGCGTCGCCGATGGCCTTCTTCCACAGCACGGTGGCAAAGAACGACCTCATCGTCGCGGCGCTCGTGCTCTCCGGTGTGCTGTTCCTGCTTCGATCGCTAGAACTCGACGACAAGCGCAACACCAGAGCGTGGGAGATCTCGCTTGCGGGACTGTCGCTCGGGCTCGCGGCGGGGACGAAGTACACGATCCTTCCGTTTGTGGCCGCGTTGGCCCTGATCGTGGTCGCTCGTGGCCTGGTTCGAGGCGCGCGGATACCGGCCCCGGCGCGTGGGACCCGCAACCGCGGGGACGTCGGGCGCGTGGTCGCCGCGTTCGCCGTGTCTCTGGCTCTGCCGTCTGCATTCTGGTACGTGCGTAACCTGTTGCTCACCGGCAGCCCTGTCGCACCTCTGCTGCTCGCGGAGAGCACCGCTCTCCCGGAAGGCTGGATCGAACAGCAGTTCCAGTTCGTGAGCTCCGCGGTGCAGTGGTGGGCCCAGCCTCTCATCGACCGACAGGGTGGCACCTACACGGGCTCGGCCGGCTTCGGCGCGGCGTTCGGTATGCTCTACATTCCCGCCATCGTCGTCTGCCTGGAGAGCGTCGTCGCGAAAGGAACGGCGCCGCAACTGCGAAGGAAGAGAGGCGCACTGCTTGTCGCCATAGTACTCGGCGTCGCGGCCTGGTGGTTCGGAGGCTTCCATCTCCCCCGCTACCTGCTTCCGATGGTCGCTCTCGCGTGCGCACCGCTGGCGCTCGTTCTGGAGACGGTGAAGAGGCGTGCGCGTATCGTGCTTCTCTCCCTGGTCGTCGTGGCACTCGCCTTCTCGGCGGCCGAGACGATGAGGATCGTCTATCGTGACGGGGACCTGACATGGTCCAATCTGGGCGGTGTCGAGCGGAAGGAGTTCTACCGTGTGCCGGATGTGATCGAGAAACTCCCTGCCGGTACGAAGATCATGCTTCTGCGGGTGTTTGATGAGGAGTTCTACTTCGGGACCTTCCGGTACCCGCTGGTCGGGCGCCTGCCCGGCAACGACGTGGTAATGGAGACTGACATCGAGTTCCAGGTGAGCCTGGCAGACATGGAACCGGCGGCCGCACACCACCTGCTCGTTGAGGCCGGTGTGGACTACGTGTTCATACGCGTGTTTCTGCACGAGCCCTTCACCACGTGGTTCGACGAACATCTGGATCTCTATGAGCCCGTGTACAAGAACCTCGAGGAGGCCTGCGACTGGTACCACGTGCCAGAGGGAAGCCGGGTCATGACCAGGATCTACAGGGTCGTCTGACGCCGCGACCGTCCAACAGCGCGGTCAGCTGCGTGGTGGCTTCTCTGAGATCTGGCTCCCCGGGGTGGACGTGTTTCGAACTCTTGACCTGCTGCGGAATCACGGTGTCGCTGAAGGGGTGGCCTGGCTCATGGTGCGGTGAAGACGCCGTGTTGCCCAGTCGTGACCAGCCGACGGTGTCCAACTCGCGACCGGGATCAGTCCCAGGGGCCGGGTCACCTCGAACCTGCCCCACATTTACACCCAGCGCGCCCTTCCGCAAACAGAGAGACGGACGACAGCTGAGCCCTGCTGGTCCAACCATCGTCCGCCTCAAAACAACGCGACTGTGATGATGCTATTTCATGAGAACCAGCTTGCACCGGTCGGCGAATCCCGGCGCACTCATGCGGTAGAAGTACACTCCTGAAGCCACCTTCCCTCCGGCGTCGGCGGTGCCATCCCAAGTGACTGCGTACCAGCCTGGATTAGTATCAACATCCACCAGGGTGGTCACGTGGCGGCCCGCGATATCGAAAACCTCGATTGTCACCCTACCTCCAGGGGGCGGAACAGCGTAGCCGATCAGGGTAACAGGATTGGACGGATTGGGACTGCTCTGCCCCAGCGAATAGGAGCTCGGCAGTTCCGTGATGCTCTCGTCTGTCGGCATCAGCCCGAGCTGCGCGAGCAGTTCCGGCGGGATCCGCAGCGTGCGCTTGCTCCCGCAACCATGAGCGAAGTGCGCGGCGAACTTCGAGAAATCAATGGGATCGACATCGCCGTCCCAGTCAAAGTCCGATCGCCAGCCAGTTCCTGCTTGTAGATCCGACGCCATCTTCACGAGATCCACCGGATCAACGTCACCATCGGCATCGTAGTCCGGCGACTTGAACGTGATGCGCGTTGAGCGGAACTGTGTGGTCGCACCGTCGTCAATTGCCACAGCTACGTACCCGAGGGTGTCGTAGCCGCCTATCTTCACCAGTGGCACAAAAGCCTGTCCGTTCGCGTCAGTGGAGTCCGGAGGCATGAGACAGCGGTACGGACCAAACAAATCGTCGGAGCAGGGGAAGGAAAAGAAGCCGGAGGCATCTGAGGGGACCACAAACACCTTGACCTGCTCAGGAGGTATCCCCGGCAGCGGCCCGCCCGTCACCATATCTCGGGCGGTGACCACAGCCGTGATCGCATCGACACCCGTTCCGCAGCCTGACGGGCAGAACACTAGCGAGTCGGACTGCGTCACGGTGATTGAGGTGTCCTCGCCCCCTCCCGGATGGGCGAGAACATATGCTCCGATTGTAGATGCCGAGCGGAGATAGTCCGCCATCCAATCAAGGCCCTGCTCTTGAGCCATCTGCGCCGCGCGCCAGACGACCCACCCGAGTGGAGCATCGGGCGGTGCCTCACGCCAGGCATCAACATACAGCTGGGCGGCCTTCGCATGCTGATGCTCCCAGCCGCCATCCATGTGGCCTATGGAACCGACGATGTTCGTGAACCGGGGATCGGAGAACAGCCACTCTTTGGCCAGGTCATAGGGAGGCTCAGTCGTGTCACAGCCGGGCACAAGGGCTATCAAGCGCTGTTTGGTGGGGTGCAGCGTCGTATCTGGATACGCCACGAAGTCCCCCGGCCATCTCTCTGACCATGTTCCACCTAGGCCGAAGCCCCAAAGCACTGCTGCGCCCTCGCTCAGCTGCTGATCGAAGGCCCCGTTTCTGCCTGCGACATCTCCCGCGTCGTAGTCGCCATCAGCCAAGATGAGATTGGGGATGAATCCTCCCGCAAGGAACTCCGTGGCCACTTCCTCGGCCAGCTCAACGGGCCCCCCTGTGATGCTGTCACCCAGTCTGTTCCCCACAACACTGATCACCCTCCGGTAGACGTCCACATGCTCGCCGCGATTCCAATCGTCTGCCCCGTCGCAGGCGCGCGTCACGTCCGATTCGAGCGTGGTGGGTATCCGGTGAACTGGCCCTACCGGGGGCTCGTTCTCGAAGAGACGCGTGGCATCAAGATCGGACTTGCAGGACGACCCCACACACCGGTCGTAGCTGTTGGGGAACGTTCCGTACCCTACGATGCTCTCATCGCCGACCAGTATGAGAAGCGGGCCTGGGTCAACAGGGAACCTGCTAGTGCCCGAGGCGCTGTTGTACGCGACGTTGGCGGAGTAGATCTCAGCGTAGTAGTCCTGGGCGTCTGATACCGTGCCAAGTCCCGCACGGCTTCGGATCTTGGCGCCGGGATGGGTCAGTCTGATGTGGTCCCTCAGACCTGTGTCGTTCATGAGATTGATGTAGAACCAGTGCGTGTATATGAAGACATCCGCGCAGTCAGAAGAATCGGCCCTGCTGCTCGCTCCGCCCACCACTCCGGCCGAGAGGTCACTTCCAGAGATGCCCCGAGCGGCGCGACGAGCGACGAGCATACTACCCTCATCTGGCCCAGCATCAGACCGCACGGGGGCATACAGAGCAACCATTGGGTCTGGCAGTCTCATCCCGGGGTCGGGATGTGAATCTGACTGCGTGAAAGGTGGGGAGAAGGTAGGACGACCAAGTGCGTCTACTTCGACAACCCAGTAGAGGGCTTTCTCAGGGATACTGCTGACCTCGTAGCGGTGCACTCCATCTCTTTCTCCGCTCGCCTCGATCTTCGCCAAGACATCCCATGAGGTCCAGTCAACGCGATCGACATCCCGCGGAGTATCCAACCCCATCACGAAGAACGCGACCGAGCCGATCTCGGAGGCAGTGCTAAAGGAGACGGTTCCGTCGTAGGCATGGACATGGTTGAAGACGGCTCTGGGATTGTTGCACCCCTCGGAGTCCGAGTACTTGTTGTAGGCATACCCGAGCAAGACCAATGAGTCGGCGGGATCCGGCTCGATATGGGCGAACGCTCCTCCAATAATCGGATACCTGTCCGGGTACTCCGAGCAGCTGAGCACCTCTGACATTCCTGCTATGTACAAGCACATGTTCCACCACCCTGGACCGCCCGTGGAGCATACGATGCTGCCGAACTCATTCAGCAGCCAGTCGTCGGCTGCCTCACAGCTGGAGCAGTAGCCTCCGATGATCAGGGCATCGTCGTTGACGTCAGAGAGGTGTGTCCGTATTCCGAGTTGAGAGAACCCAATCCTGTACGGCGCATAGGCTGAGAAGCCAACGATGCTCGACTCTCCGTACTGCGCGACGTATGCCAACCACTTGTCGTACCAGTCGAACCAGCTGGAGTAGCACTCTATCGCGAATGCACCGTGGTGCCCTTCAGACTCGATCACGACATCCCAAGCGTCCTGCAGAGCGCTGTCAAGCATTGGCAACGTGACAGCTGGCAGTGTATAGGGGGCCGCTGCCTCGTCCAGCGTCAGCCGCACCACGTTCCCCTCGTGGTAGACATCCCAGTAGTAGAAGCCGTTGTAGCAGGTAGACCAGTTCGCCTCGCCACAGTCCATGCCTATAGCTCCACCGATGGCAAGAACGGCGGCCTTCTGTTGTGCGACTCCGGAAGGAACGCAACAGGTTGCGACTAGGGCGGCAACCAGCGGGATAAGCAGAGCGGGCTTACACATGACTAGTTCCTTTCCCTGTCGAGAACGTGCTGGACTGCGTGGGACGCAAGTGGGGAGCTGTCAATCACGCCCGTCGACCTAGCCTTGTCAATCTGCGCGCCGACCTCCGAGACAACGTCCTCACCACAGAACACTGCGCTCCCCCCATACTCGATGAAGTACCAACAAGGCCCTTCACTGAGGGCCAACATCTCGTAAAGCTCAGTTGCCAGAGCTCTCTTATCGGTTTCACTGGGCATACTCGAACTGAGATCCCGGTCGGAGTCG
>JBDRTQ010000171.1:0-2698 GCA_043823885.1 Candidatus Eiseniibacteriota bacterium
GGACGGTCTCCCCTGCCTCGGTCAGACCTGTCATCGCGGCGGCCCCTTGACGAATCCCTGTCGGATCTCGTGGAGCGCTCGTCCTCTTCGACATCTTCAACCATCCCGCTGAGCTTCTCTCCCTTGAAGATCCAGACCTTCACACCGACGCTGCCGTGCGACGTCTTGGCCGTCGCCTTCGCGAAATCTATGTCAGCGCGGAGCGTGTGAAGCGGCACCCGGCCCTCGTGGTACTCCTGCACTCTGGCCATCTCGGCACCGCCGAGCCTGCCGGCGCAGCGAACCTTGATGCCCTGAGCTCCCATCCTCATCGTCGACTCGACGGCCTTCCGGACAGCGCGGCGGAAGCCCATTCGCGACTCCAGCTGCTTCGCGATGTGCTCCGCGACGAGCTGCGCGTCCAGCTCAACCTTCTTGACTTCGAGGATGTTGATCCTGATGTCCCGGCTCGTCAGGTGCTCGAGCTCCTTGTTCAGTCGCTCGACCTCTATCCCCTTCCGCCCGATCACAATACCCGGCCTCGCCGTCCTGACGTTAACGACGACCTTGTCGGCCTTTCTCTCGATAACCACATCCGAGATGCCGGCCCGCGCGAGCTTGATGCTCACGTACTTCCGGATTGTCAGGTCTTCCTTCAGAAGCTCGGCGTAGTTCTTCCTAGCGAACCACTTGGACTTCCAGGTCCTGTTGATGCCGAGCCTCATCCCGATCGGATGTACCTTTTGACCCAAAACGTTCCTCCGACTCTCTACGCCTTCTTCCCGGTTCGTTCGCCCACCACGATCGTGATGTGGCTGGTTCGCTTCCGTACCGTTGTCGCCCTGCCCATCGCTCGCGCCCTGAACCTCTTCATCGTCGGCCCCTCATCCACGAATGCTTCCTTCACGTAGAGGTCGGACGTCTCAAGCTGAGCGCCATCCTTCGTGTTGTTGAAGATGTTCGCCACGGCAGAGCGCAACGTCTTCTCAACAGGCACCTTCGCCGCGCGCGCGACGAACTGCAGCGTCTTCATCGACTCGTCGACGCTCCGTCCGCGGATGAGGTCGATGACCTGCCGCACCTTCCGCGGGGACATGCGTATGAACCTCGATCTTGCTCGTGCTTCCATGTCACGACTCTCCAGACTCGCGCCGCAGACTGCGGCACACGTTCTCGGGGCTGCTCCTGAAGACGCTTCGCCCTAGCGCTTCTTGCCCGTCGTACTCTCTCGACTGCGGTGAGAACGGAACGTTCTGGTGAACGCGAACTCACCCAGCTTGTGTCCGACCATGTTCTCCGTGACGTACACGGGGATGAACTTGTGACCGTTGTGGACCGCCAGCGTGTGACCCACGAAATCGGGCGGGATCACGGAGCCTCTTGCCCACGTCTGGATCACACGCTTCTCGCCGGTGCGATCCAACCCGCGGACCTTCTTCAGAAGCTTCTCGTCGATGTGCGGTCCCTTCTTCGTAGAACGACCCATAGGGTTTAGCCCACTCCTTCATACCTGCATCACCCAGCGGGGAACTCGAGGCCCCGCGACGTCTATCTCTTCTTCTTCTTCCTGCTTGTGACGATCAGCTTGTCCGACGCCTTCTTCTTCCTGGTCACGCCGCCCTTGGCGGGCTTGCCCCAGGGTGAACACGGATGACGTCCACCAGACGACTTCGACTCGCCGCCGCCCATCGGATGGTCCACCGGGTTCATCGCCACGCCACGGACCTTCGGACGCTTGCCGAGCCACCTCTTGCGGCCGGCCTTGCCGAGCTTGATGCCCTCGTGCTCGATGTTGCCGACCTGACCCAGCGTCGCGAAGCACTCAGCATCGACCAGTCTCACCTCACCGGAAGGAAGCCTCACGTGCGCGAACTTGCCCTCGCGCGCCATGAGCTGTGCCCCGTTGCCGGCGCTCCGCACCAGCTTGCCGCCGGCGCCGCGCCTGAGCTCGATATTGTGGATCGTCATGCCGAGCGGGATCTTCTTCAAAGGAAGCGAGTTCCCGGGCTTGACTTCCGCGGTGTCCCCAGACATCACGGCGTCGCCCACCCTCAGCTTGTCCGGGGCCAGAATGTACCGCTTCTCGCCGTCTGCGTAGTGCAAAAGCGCGATCCTGGCGGACCGGTTCGGATCGTACTCGATCGATGCGACCTTCGCGGGAATACCGCGCTTGTCGCGACAGAAGTCGATGATCCGATACATCCGCTTGTGCCCCCCACCCCTGTGCCTGATGGTCACGCGCCCCTGATTGTTCCTGCCACCCTTCTTCCTGATCGGGGTCAGCAGGGACTTCTCGGGCGTGGTCTTCGTTATCTCATCGAACGAAGCGACCGTCTTGTACCGGAGCGTTGGGGTCGTCGGCCTGAACCTCTTGACTGCCATTTCCGGAACTCCCGTGTGCTTGAAGTCTCTCGCGCTGGAGACACCGCTCTACACGAACTGTGCCCTACGCGTGCTCGAAGAATTCGATGCTGTCACCCTCTCTGAGAGTGACGACCGCCTTCTTCCACGAAGCCCGCTTCCCCTCGAACCGTCCCAGCCTCTTCAGCTTGCCGTGCACGGCCATCGTGCGGACCGTCCGGACCGACACGTCGAAAAGCTCCTCGACGGCGTTCCGGATCTGGATCTTGTTCGCGTCCCTTGCCACCTTGAACGTCACTTCGTTCTTCACCTCGCGACGGCGCGTGGTCTTCTCCGTAACAACCGGCGCGAGAATGAT
>JBDRTQ010000172.1:0-2168 GCA_043823885.1 Candidatus Eiseniibacteriota bacterium
CAGCGGAAACCCCGGTGCCGCCAGTACTGGTGCGCCAGCAGTGTCTGTCGGACCAGCTGCGCGTCCTCGATGCGCTCGATCTTCACCAGCAGGATGGGGTGGTCGCCGGAGATCCCCAGGCCCCACATTGCGGACATGGGAAGCGTGCTCTCCGTGCTCGTCTTGATCTTGATGCGGGAGTAGGGGTCCGTGAGCAACATCCGAGAAGCGAGACGCTGGAACACCACCGCCTGGTCGGGGGTGATGCCGAGGTCGCGCAGCTCGATCTGGGTGGTCGACCACGCCAGGTCGAGGGCGCGCTGTGAGGACCGCAGATCGGCGTACTTCTCGGCAAGCAGGAGCGCCTCTTCTCGGTCGTGCGTGACGCCGGTGATGAAGGCGATGCGCCCGGTCGCCCCTGGTCCGACGGTGATCCGGCTGCGCAGGGAGCAGATGGGGTCGAGTACGGCGCCCACCGTCCCTGAAAGCGGCGCGTCCTCTCGAACGGCACGCGCGTCGTGCGCCTGACGCAGTCGCCCGAGGAAGCGCGCTCGGTCAGTCTCGTATTCGAACGCACGTTCGGGTCCGACGTCACACCCCAGCGTGTGGAAGCCCCAAACCCTCTGTTCCTCAGCCGACCGCGGACGGCGGCTGAACAACAGCGTCCTCGAGTCCGGCAGGACTTCCGTCTCGACGAACAGATTGGAGAAAGCGCGGTGAGCCTGGTCGCCGCCCTGGGTAGTGAGCGCTACCTCGAAGTAGCTGGTGAGATCGAATTGCCGCGAGGTCGCTCCGTTGTTGGTGACCGCGATCCGGCGGATCTCCACGTCGTCCTCGGGCGACACGACGATCTCCGTGTGGGTCTCGATGTCTCCATCGCGTCGGTGGAACTCACACTTGTCGACCGACATGATGCAGTGGTAGTCGTCGTACGCGGTCAGCGAGTGCTGGAAGGCGCTCGACCACACCTCGCCGGTGGCCACGTCGCGGACGAAGCAGGACTGGCCCCAATTGTCTCGCGTGATGTCTTCGCGGTAGCGACTCACGGCGATGTCCAGCCACTGGCTATAGCCGCCGCCGGCGTTGGTGACCATCACGGAGTATCGTCCGTTGGAAAGGAAGTGCGTCGCGGGCGTCGGTGTGTCGGCGAGGGGGTACGACCGGGTCACCGGGGGTGGCAGTTCGCGCAAGGAGTGCACGAGCTCGACCTCCTCGGTGTGCGGTTGTGCCGGCTTGATGTGCCGTGGCACCCGTTCCTGCAGCAGCAACTCGGCGGTCTCGACAAGGGGATCACGGTGGAAGCGCCCCCGCATGCGCCCCCCGGTGAGTTCGTTGCTGAGCGATATGAGGCCCATCCCCTGGTGGTGGGCCATATAGGTTCGTACCACCGCGCGCCGCTCCCCCGCGGGGACGCGGCCAGGCGTGTAGTCGAGGGCCTCGTAGTAGCCATAGCGACCCTCGGCGCCTTCGGCGGTCAGTCGCCGCAGGTTGGTGAGCGCGGCCGTCCGGTCGACCATGAGGGCGAGCAGCGTGGCGTACGGAGCGATCACCGCGTCGTCCGATAGCCCGCGCTTGAGTCCGAGCCCCGGCACTCCGAAGGCCTGGTACTGGTAGACGAGTCCCGCGTCCCGCGCGGCGAAGGCGGACTCAGAGACGCCCCACGGCACCCCGCGTTCGCCCCCGTATTGGATCTGTCGGCGGACGACCGTCTCGTAGGTGCGCTGGAGTATCGTGTCGGGATAGTTGTGCATCACCAGCAGAGGCATCAGGTATTCGAACATCGACGCCGACCAGGAAAGCAGCGCGATCCCGCCGGTCGTACGGGTGAGCTGGCGGCCGAGCCTGAACCAGTGGTGCTGCGGTACGTTTCCGCGAGCTATGGCCAGGTATGAGGCGAGGCGGCACTCGGACGCGAGCATGTCGTAGTAGGAGTCGTCGATCGTGCCGCGCTCGGTGTTGAAGCCGATCGAGAACAGCTGACGTCCCTCGTCGTAGAGCATCTCGAAGTCCGCGTCTTCCCACATCTCGGAGGCGATGCCGACCGCGAGGCGCAGTTGCGCGAGCATATCGGCACACGTCGGCCGATTGTTCCTCAGTGCCGCCTCGAGGGCTGCCGCCCAGGTGGCGACCTCCTCTCGCTCGGCCTCGTCGGCGCCGGCGGCGGGATCGGTCGCCAGCGCGTGGAGTGC
>JBDRTQ010000173.1:0-2744 GCA_043823885.1 Candidatus Eiseniibacteriota bacterium
GTGACACACAGGGGAGTGCATTGCGCCGGAGTGCAGGCACTGGCGCACGACTCCATCTACGATTCCGAGTACCCCGATGACAGCCTGATAGGGGGCATGCCAGACGAGGTCGGGTCAGAGTTCGAGGAATAGACAGACAAAGAGCTTATGTTGGCGGTCGTCGCTGTGGACCCACGCAGGTCCTCATCCCTCCGCAAAAGCAGCACGGCCGCCGACACTGATTGGCAGGGGCCCCGAGCCTTTCGAAGGCCGGGGCTCCCGTCTATTGCGGGGCTCCAATCTATTGCGGGACCCCGGTCCTGGCACGATGAATGCGGCCTCATGTAGGTGCCGGTGCCGCCGCCGAACGGCGGCACTGGGCTCGGTCAGACGCGCCATGCGCATGCACTGCGTCGAGCACGGTAGCTACAGGGACCCCCAGTTCACCAGCGGCAGGAAGGTGACGTTCGGCGAGATACTCACGCTGAGCGATCTCGATCTGGAGGGACGCCACCTCAGCAGTGAATGTTACACGTTCGAGCGGGTGAAGAGGCGCACGTTCCGGATCAAGTGCGACGGGGCGGCAAGCACCGCACCTGCCGCCACCGAGGTGGCGGGCGTCACGCTCTTCATCAATCAGAGGGGAGACATCTGGGCGGGCGACGGGTCGGATGACGGCAACGCTCCGGATCTCGCGGTGCCCATGATGGGCCCGGAGTAGAGGCAGACGTCCTGCACCTGCACCGGTTCTCGCCTGACCAGCGCCAGTTTCCTCCCTAAGCACGAAGTCCTTCCGCCTCCATAACGACGAAGTAGACTCCCGACGCGACGGCCCGTCCGTTGTCGTCGCGTGCGCTCCATTCCCGCCAATCTGCACCAGCACACCTTGACAGCGCCGTGAAATTGTGATATAATCCAGTAAGCTCGCAAATCCAACCGGTCTGCCAGCGCCGTTTGGCATTGGACGCCTCGCGGGGCGCGTCGCGCAATACGCGGGACCGCCCTCTTGGACCGTCGTGCCGGCGGCCTGTTCGTTTCATATGGAGTGGGAGAGAGGTAGCGCAGTGAGAAGTGTGTGCCTGGTGTTTCTGATTGGCCTGCTCGTGACCACATCGGTCGCGATGCCGTCGGCCGCTGCGGGCCTCGGCGGTTCCATCGAGGGAACCGCCGTTGATCGCTACTCGCGCCAGGCGCTCTTCCCGGCCGATGTAACCATCGTGGGAACCACCCTCGGAGGGATCGTGAGCCAGGAGGGCAGGTTCGCGATCGACGGAGTCCCGGCCGGAACGTACGAGATCGAAGTCTCGATGATGGGCTACGAACTCGAACTCAAGAGCAGCGTGGTCGTCCGCGACCGTCGCGTCACCACCATCGACCTCGAGCTGACGCCCGAGGTGCTGGACATCGGGCTCGATGTGCTTGTCGAGGCGAGCCACTTCCACAAGGACAGCGAGAAGCCGACGAGCTTCAGGTCTCTGACTCCTCAGGAGATGCGTTACGCACCCGGGGCAATGGAAGACGTCTTCCGCGTGCTGCAGTCGATGCCGGGCGTGAGCCCAGCCGACATGACGAACTCCAATCTGATAGTCCGCGGCGGCGACCCCAATGAGAACCGCACGCTCTTCGAGAACATCGAGATCCCCAGGGCGCTTCACTTCGGCCGTCCCGGAGGAACGATAGGCGGGATCAGCATCGTCAGTCCGGGGCTGCTCGAGAGAGTCGACTTTCACACCGGCGGGTTCCCGGCGCGGTACGGTGACAAGGTGTCCTCGGTCTTCGAGATGAAGCTGCGGGACGGCAGCAGCACGAACTACAACACCGACCTCAATCTCAACATGGGTGGCTTCGGTCTCTCGGCGGACGGTCCTCTGCCGGGAGGCGGAACAATGCTCTTCTCCGCGCGGCGAGGGGTCTTCGACCTGCTGACTTCCACGATGGATGTCCCGGCGCTCCCGTCGTACTGGGACGTCGTCGGCAAGGTGACGTACGACCTCGGCAGTTCCAACAGGCTCTCCCTCGTCGGTTTCTACTTCCCGGACGACCTCAAGATCGATGCAGATGTCGATGAAGAGTACAGGCACGGGATGTGGCCCGGTCTTGATTTGGAACGCAGCGACCACGGAAGGGCGCTTGGCCTGAACTGGCGCTCGCTCCTGGGTGAGCGCGGGTACGTCCTGACGACCGCTTCCCACGTCAGTAACAGCTGGACGACGAGCCGCGGCACCGATGAAGAGCCCGAACTCATCGGCGACGCGATCCGGCAGGAGGAGTTTCAGCTGAAGAGCGAGCTGAACCACGAGCTCTCGGGCCGCGTGAGCGTGAGGCTGGGCGTGTTCGCCGCGCAGATCCACTCCGAGCAGAACACGTGGAGCGCTCCCGATACGATGGCCAGCGGAGAGATCGTCCCGGGCTATCGCGTGAGTTACAACCCCGACCCGGCCTACAAGGCCGGCTCCTACTTACAGGCCACGCTCAGGCCGTTCAGCCGCCTTTCGCTGACGCCCGGGGTGCGATTCGACTACTACGACCTCACCGATGAATCGAATCTGAGCCCCAGGATCGGTCTGGCGCTGTCACTGACCGACCGGACCACTCTCAACGCGGCCTTCGGGCACTACTACCAGACAGCGGCTCCGTGGCAGGTGGCTCTGCACCCATCGAACACGTCGCTTCGCAGCAGCGGCTCGGTCCACTACGTCGCCGGACTGGAGCACCTGCTTTCGAGCAATACGCAGATCAGCATAGAGGCCTACCACAAAGAACTG
>JBDRTQ010000174.1:0-2863 GCA_043823885.1 Candidatus Eiseniibacteriota bacterium
TCGGTGGCCCGGCCGCCCACTATCTCGAGGCCGCGTCCCGGACGTACGGCGGCCCCGGCGATCGCGATAGCGATGCCGAGACCGAGAACGAATGCGAGCCAGCGGAGGGGCCTGAGACGGTGCATGGGCGGTCCCGTCTGGAGATGCGAAACGGCGCGAGGACGCGCCCGAGTCAGAGACGAGTAAGTGGTCAGGGACCATTATAGCAGATGGAGGGTGGGGCCGCGAGAGATGTCCTGCCGGAAGCGTCCGCGCCGCACGCAAGAACCGGACCCCCCACCGCTATCTCTGAGTGAGGACGATCGGCTCAGACTGTGCGTCGTCCACCTCACTCAGAAAACCGCGGAGCCGCTTATAGAACGTGCAATCAACACGATTCGTCCCGAGCCGGAAGCTGCGGAACGATCTGAGCACGCCCTCGTCGTCTGACGATTCCGACAGGAAGGTGCCGTAGTCGGTCGTGAGATTCACGTCCCCGGGTAGCGCGTCGGCGCGCCAGCCCCGGGGCAATTCGATCTCGACGCTCTCGTTGCTTACATACGCATGGTCGAACACCACGTGGTGCCACCTGTGTTCGTCAGGCAGCTGACGCTCCAGCCGTTGCGGCCCCAGCACGGATCCGTCGATGATGAGATTGCCTCCCGACCGCTGGCCGCAGTTGTCGGACTCGAACTGCGCAATGATCCTGCAAGGCCGGGGATCGCCGGACGTGACGCACCTCCAATCGGTGACACGCACATCACCGTAGGTATCCTCCAGGCTTCTCTCCAGCGCCTCCTTGGCGTCCTGAGAAGACATGCCATCGAGGACACCTCTCATCGTCAGCGCGATGTCACCGTGGTACTCTTCGACAAGCTCTGCCGAAAGCGACCCGTCGGCCTTCAGCTTGCCCACCATGCGCTTCTCGATGCGGTTTCTCTCAGCCGCGCTGTCGGGGATCTTCCGGAAGAAGCACCCCTTGTCGGTCAGGACGAGCGCGTGGGCGCCCCTGTCCTCACTGGGAAGCTCACCCAGCTGGAAGTTCCCCCCCGTCGGGTCGATCCAGCAATCTCCGTCCGCTGTCCGCGCGTACACGATCATGTGATTCATGACCGACGGTGTGACCAGGAGTGTGTCCACCGTCCCCGAGGACCGCGTTGCCAGCAGGGCGGGCCACGCCGGCACCCCAAGTGAATGCAGCAACGCAACCGTCAGGACGCTCATGTCCTTGCAGTCGCCGTACCGAGCCGACACCGTCGAGGTCGGATGCTGCGGTGTCCAGCCGCTGTCCTCGAGTTCGATCGCGACGTAGCGGATCTTCTCCGCGACCGCGTTGCCGATCGCCTCGATCTTCTCCGACGCGGTCTGCGCTCCCCCGCACCACTTCATGGCGACGCTTGGGAGTCCGTCGATATCCTTCGCCACATACGGCTCTAGCGCTGAGGCGAAGTAGTGTTTCCCGAGAACCTCCCACGTGTATTTCCCGACTGCCCGACTCTCTCCGAGGCCCACGGCAATGCGAGATGCCACCTCGTCGAGCGGTGGCATGCAGGGCTCGCTCTCGATGGCCCGGAGGTTCTCCTTCGTCCAGCTGAGACTGGTCAGCTGCCCCTCCGCGGTGAGCGACGATCCGTGCACGGCCCGCGGCGTCGAACCATAGGCTCGGGAGTTGATGTTCAGACCGTTGGTGACGAAGTCCATTGGCATGGAGAACGTGTAGTTGGCCTTCCTCACCGGGATCGACATCTCGAAGAAGTAGTGATCCTCGAAGTCCGCACCCTCATCGGAGCGTGTGTACTCATACTCAACGATGCACCCGTCCTCCACAGCGGGCATTGCGAAGACCTTCTCGGTCTGGTCGGCGTAGAGCACGTAGTCAGGGAACCGGCTGCGCTCATGGATATCGTCGCTCTTCAGTGATACGCAGGTCCCATCCTTCAGGATAGTGCGTGCCTTGATGTTCGAAACACGCCGTGTGTTGGATGTCGGAATGGCGACGTTCAGGTACCACTCCGCGCGCTTGGCGTCGAGCACCACAAGCTTGACGCGTCGGCTCTCTGTCGTAGTGAAGTTGCCGCTGTCGTATGTGATGCTGGTTCGACCGTCCGAGAGCCAGCACACGGCAGGCGCGGGTTCCGAACCGTCTGTGAGCTGCGCGACTCTCGCCACCTCCTCCCAGAAGGCGGGTTCCGCGATCTCATCGCGAAGGTCCTTCTCGCCCTTGAGTGGCTGCAGAGAAGCGCTGCAGCCGCACAGGACCACGAGCACGCACGCCACAGCTGAGGCCAATCGCTTCACGCCAACCTCCTTTTCAATTCATCCAGCTGCGCCGGCACCGGAGGCCGTCCCACATCTCTACCACGCGCTTCATCTGCCGGCCTCGCAAGACCAGCTCCCCCAGACGCCGGCCGCGACCTCGAAATGCGACGTATCAGGGTTATGGGGGAAGGCCACCGTGTTGGTCTGGCAGACCAGACAGGTTGCGCTCGTCATCGTTGAGTAGTAGGCGAGCTCGTCGTTACGGATTGACACGAACGTCGCGTCGGCTTCCAGGTGCCGAGAGTACAGCAGTGTTGCGGTGCCAGACGACGGGTCGTAGTCGTAGACGAGCACGAGGACGGCGTCGCACCCCCACGTCGGATTGTTCCAAGTGAGCTGATTCACGTAGTCTTCGCTCGAGGTGCCCCACTGATTCTCCGCAAGTCTGAGATTCCATGGAGGCTTCGGCACACCAGTGATCCGCAAGAGAGCCGCCCCGGCGTCCGCAACGCGGAGAGCCACCTCGTCACCACCCTGTGCCGGGGGCGGCGGGCCCACGTATGCCTGCTCGGACTGGTCAAAGCAGAGCGCCACACCGTTCAGAGTCACGTCAAGTCCCGGGACT
>JBDRTQ010000175.1:0-7440 GCA_043823885.1 Candidatus Eiseniibacteriota bacterium
CGCTCTTACCGACGCGGATCAGTACCTTCTCGAGAACCAGCGCCCGGTCGCCGGGGAAACGGATTCTCACAAGGTCGCCGTCGGCGACCCCGTACTCTCTCGCATCGCGCTCGGTCATGTGAACGTGACGGGTCGACATGATCGCGCCTTCCTTGAGCTGCATCGATCCGGACGGCCCTATCACCGAGAAGCCCTCACTTCCGACGAGGTCGCCCGATTTCCTTACCGGAGGCTCGATTCCGAGGCGCACTGCATCGGTACCGGACAGTTCGATCTGCGTGTAGGTGCGCACCGGCCCCAGCACGCGCACGCGCTCCAGAGCCTTCATCGAGCGTCCGACGACTGTCACCGTCTGCTCGGAGGCGAATTCCCCGGGCTGACCGAGGTCGCGAAGCGTGGTCAGCTGGAACCCCTCCCCGAACAGCCGGTCCAGGACGCCCCTCGAGATGTGCATGTGGCGCCCGGACACGGTCACCGGGATACCCGAGGAAGTTCCGCCGCCCCTCTCGTCCCTGCTCGCCGACCCGCCGCCTCGCGGCTGGCCGGCCTGGGGCCCGCCCGCACGGGACTCGCCGCTGCGGGGTTCGTTGCCCTTGAGCCGTCGCAGGACCTCAGAAGCCAGCCTCTCGACATCGTCCATCCGGCGTCCTCACGGGGCTCAGAGGTAAGCGAATCTGGGGAACCAGACGCCGCAACTCCACAAGCGAGCGCGGCTTCCGCTCCCGGATGAGCGCGAGTTTAGCACCGGGCCCAAATACTGTCAACGGAAACGCAAGCGGCTGTCCTGGGTGGTCTGGCGGGTGGAGCGGGACGTTCGTGCGGTCGGCAGGGCGTCTGGAAGGGCGACGGCCGCTGGCAGGTCCGTCGCGTCTGCCGGTCTCGTTGCCCGAAGGCGGAGCGCGGACCGAGGAGAGACCGGGGTACAATAGTGCGTCCCCCGCTTTCATGCCGTGCAATCAGGTAGCGTAGAACTCATTCTCTGGGTATGGGGATCAGCCCACGACCTGGTGACTGCTCACGAGCATGGCAGGGGACGCATGTCCCTATTCAGTTGTCGGGGACACATAGAGCAGGAAGTGTGCCCAGTCGCAGATGGGCGTCGCCAGGGCGGGAGAGACGTTCTGCGGGCCTTCCGAGGGGGCTCCCGGGCGGATTGCCGAGCGGCCGGTGGTTGCGGGACAGAGGGCCTGGCGGAAGCGGGCATGCGCCTGCCGCACAGTCTCTGTCATTTTGCAAGCTTGTGGCGCTGCGCACAGTTCTCTGCGAGGGAAGGTGGGTCCGGACCCGGCTGGTCGGCGGTGCAGGGCGGGTCGGCGTTGCCGGGCGGGTCGGCGTTGCCGGGCGGGTCGGCGGGGCCGGCTGGTGAGCCGGGTCAGGCGAGGTCCTCCCCCGATACCAGGCGCAGCCCGCGGCGATACTGGCACGCGATGAGATAGACCATGACGTCGCGGGACAGCCCGCGGAGCCACACGGCACCGGCGAGCCACTTGACGAGCGTGTAGAAAAGCCGGTTCGTGGCCATCGCGATCAGGAGCTTGCGCACGCGCAGGTTCACGGGGTCACCGGGCGCCGGCGGCAGCAGGAGGTCCGCCGACAGCTCGTGAGCGCGGTGGGGATGCCTGGCGAGCAGGCGCAGGAGCGGCCGCGCGGTGTCGATGCGCTTCTCCAGTACGTCTGCGAGCGACTGGTCGTGGAGATGGTACGCCACGGCCTCGGCGCAGTACATGAACCTGAGGCCCGCGTCGTCCTCCAGGCGGAACGCCAGCTCCGTGTCCTCGAAGCCGTAGCGCCTGAACGACTCGTCGAACAGCCCGACATCGAGAAGGTGCCGCCGCTCGACCGACGCGTTGTTCGTCACGAAGTAACGGGCGGGAGACACCGAGCCCGGAGTGAGCCGGTGCACTCCCATCTCGTCGAGGTATGAGAACACCGTCCTGTGTCCGAGTTCCGGCGCCGTGACGGCGCTTCCTATTGCCACGATGCCGGGGTGCGCATCGTGAAAGCGGACGTGTCGCTCCAGGAAATCCGGCTCGCAGCGCATGTCGTCGTCCACGAACACCACGAGGTCGCCCGTCGCGGAGCGGACGGCGGTGTTGCGCGCGGCGGCCCTCCCCTTGTTGACCTCGTGTCGGATCGGAACGAGGCTGTATGCCGTGACGAGTGACTGGAGATGCTCGAAGCTGCCGTCGTCGGAGCAGTCGTCGACGACGACCACCTCCGTCAGACCGGCAGGATACGTCTGAGTCCCTAGCGAGGCCAGTGTTGGCTCAAGGAACGCCCGCTTCCTGAACGTGGGGATGATGACGCTAACCGACCTGCCTGGCTCCACCGGTCTTCCTCCAGCGCTCTACGAGCTCGAAGCAGAGCTCTTCCATCCTGCCCATGTGCACGTTGTGGTCGGCTCGTTCCCTGGTCATCGCGGCGCTGACGGACCCGAACTCCATTCTGCGTTCCGGCGAGTCGATCAGCGACAGGACGGCTGCCTCGAGAGCGGCCTGGTCGCGCGGGGGCACGACGAACCCGTTCACGCCGTCGGTCACCCACTCGAGCGCGGAATCCAGACTGGACACGACGACGGGAGTCCCGCACGCCATGGCCTCGAGCAGCGACACGGCGGTCGCGTCGACGGACGGGACGCTCAGGAACGCGTCGGACGTCACAAGGTACCCCGGAAGCTCCTCGTGAGGTATCTTGCCCACGAAGTGCGCTCTCTCGTCTATCGCCAGCTCCCCCGCCAGCGCCCTGAACTCTGCGTCGTCGCCCTCGTTCCCGGCGACTATGAAGTGGGTGTCCGGCCGCTTCTCAAGTATCGCGGGTATAGCGCGTACGATGACGTCGATGTTGTAGTAGGGCTGCGTGAAGCTCCTGATGCTGATGACCACGGGCGAGTCGGCGGGGATCCGCAGCTTCTCACGCACGTCCGACGGCGCGTCCGGCCGGAAGGCGGTCAGGTCCACGCCCCACTGGATGACGTGACACGCGTCCCGCGCGGCGCCCATGCCGACGGCCTGCTCCAGGATGTCTTCCGAGTCACCCGTGACGAGGTCGGCTCGCCGGAGCGCGGCGCGGGCCAGCTTCCCCTTCAGGAAGGACTGCTGCGGCGTCAGATAGACGTCGTCGCCCCAGACGGTCAGCACGTTCGGGTGAAACCCCGAGAAGGCGCCCCAGTAGCCGTAGCCGGTGAGGAAGTGCGTGTGCAGGAGGTCGGGTTTGATCTCTGCCAGGATCCGCTTCACTCTCCCGAGCGCCACCGCGTAGTGAAGGGGCTTGAAAGGAATGCCGGTGCGGATGTCGTACAGCTTCACGCCCTCTATCGGGACGGGCTGGACCGTCATCAGGTGCACGTCGTGCCCGCGCTCCACGAAGTAGCGGAGCCACCGCTCGGTGTGTATGTGTCCGCCTATCGAGAGATACGCGATTCGCATGAAGTCAGTTCCACCCCGGCCGTCGCGAGGGCATCCCGCGGGCCGCGTTCCGGACCTTGCCGTGAGCCTTCTAGAAGACCAGGTCGACGCCCGTGTCCATCCGGGATTCCGCGAGCTTCGAGTGCCTGCGCAGGTAGCCCGCTGCCACCCATACGAAGAGCCAGACGACCGGTATCAGCTTGAAGCCGTGGTTGAGGACGTGCTCGAACGCGCTCCATGCCTCCCACGGTTCCGAGAGGGCCGCGCCCGGGACATCGTAGAGCACGAACAGGGTCGGAGCATCGGCGAGGGCGAAGATGAGCCAGAGCACGCGCGCCCGCGTCCTTGCGTAGAGCAGCACGAAGACGGGCACGAGGAGCACGTAGTGGTACTCCCACACCTCTCTGAACACGAAGAAGTACACCATGGTCCAGAGCGCGAACGACTCGAGGAAGTCGAACGGCCTGCGCCGGAAGGTCGCCCAGAGGCTGACTGCGACGGGCACGAACATGATGAGTCCCACGCCCAGCCGCGTGAGCGACAGCTTGACGGGTCCGACATGGCCGAGCGCCTGCGAAGCCAGCGGGAAGAAGCGCTCCTTGAGAACCATGAAGAAGGCGACGGCCCCCATGTTCCCGCTGTACGGGTCCAGGTTGAGACTGAAGTTGTCGTGGCTGAAGTCGCCGGTCCCGTGTCTGCGGAGAAGCAAGTAGGGAACGGTGGTAATGAGCAGCAGCAGCACCGCGATGGCGATGGTCCGGTACTTCCGCAGTCTGAGCAGGATGGGCACGTAGAGCACCGACAGGTGCTTGATGACGACGCTGGCCCACCACCAGCCGTCCGCCGCGAGCGCCCTCCCCCGGAGGTGCATGACAGCGAAGGCGAACGACATCGCGGCCATGGCGAAGGTGAGCTGCCCCATATACTGCTCTATGTAGAACGGCGTGTACATGAGCCACATTGCCGCGAGGTACGCGAACAGCGTTGGGTCCCGCGTGATGCGTCTCGTGCCGAGAATGCACAGCAGGAGGACGAGCTCGATGATGCCGACCCAGATCCAGTAGGCGAGCCTCGGCTCCACTGCGTTTGCCGCGACACCTATCGTGTAGGCTACGAAGGGGAGGTAGCGGTAGAAGTACGCGTACGGGACCACGCGGTCGGGGTCGTCCATCGGCCTCGTGTAGATGTTCTCGTTATCGAGCACGTAGCGCCCGGCCTGGTAGAACGCGTAGAAGTCGCTTCCCTGGCCCTCGCCCAGGTTGTGCATGCCCTCGGGGAAGAGCGGGTTCAGGAAGTGGCCCGGGTCTATCAGGGACGCCAGGAACAGGACGTGGATCACGATGGCCACGAGCAGCACTATCCTGGCACTGGTTCTCATTCGATCGTCTCCCCCGCCCTCACGGGGCACGCCGGGCCTTCGCTCCGCCCGCGGCCTCAGCTCGACAGGCGTCGCGCCGCCTTCCTGGCCGCGCGATACCAGCTCTTCTCCAGCACGAATCTCCTCACGGGGATGTCGACCGTCCCGAACGATGACTTGAACGCCCTCACTCCGGCTATGCCGCCGCTCGAACCCAGGTCGTAGGTGTGGTGTCCGTCGAGCACGCCCTGTTCGACGGCGTTGGCGTGCAGGAGGTTGTTCGGCGCCAGCGACTTGGCGGCGTCGGTCGAGACGTTGCCCCAGTTCATCACGGTGCCGTGGAGCGCGAAGTTGAGGTCTCCCGCGAGCACGTCACCGTCCTGGACCGCGAGCCACATCTGCACCGCTTCCGCATCCAGCCTCGACAGGGCGCTGAAGAACTCGGGCCCCGGACGCGGTCTGATGGACCACTCGCGGCTGCACTCCTCGAGGACCGCGTGGTAGGCGAGGAAGTCCGCTTCCGACTCCGCGCGCCTGATGACCACGCCGGCCTTCACGGCCTTCCGGATCTTGTTCCGCGCCGACGGTTTGAAGCGCGTCTTGAGCTCGTCGTATCCAGCGTCCAGGCGCACGACCTGCACGCGGTCGTCGACGCGTTCGAAGCCCGGCAGGTCGGATTCCCCGACTCGACCGGAGCGGTCCACCAGCTGCGCGAGGCCTACGCGAAGCGACGCCGCTGCGCTGACGAATTCCGCGAGCAACGCACTTGCGGCGTTCGCCGGCGCCCCGGCGCCAAGCACGGGTCCTCCGAAGGTCCCGAAGGCCATCGACTCCAGCGTGGTTGCCTGCAGCCTGGGACGACTGAGCACGGGCAGGAGCGCGAGCAGCTCGCCGCCGTCACTGGCGGAGAGATGCGCGCTTCGAAAGCCCGGCAGCGTCGAGGTCAGAACGTCGGACCATTCCAGCGTGTGAAAGAACGTCGCGGCCTCGTCTTCTGCGACGAGGCGGCTCCACTCCCCTGGAGCGACGTCGGCTGCTGCCTCGATGTCCAACGTTAGAGCCACCTCTCACGTACGATGCCGTCAGGCCGTCACCCTCGGGCTACTTCCTGTAGTGGTCGAGCAGCTTCGTGACCGCCTCGACGACGTCGTTCGCGTCGTCGTCACTCATGGACGGGTAGATGGGAAGCGAGACGGCGCGCTCGAAGAACGCTTCCGTGACCGGGAAGCTGCCACGTCCGTACTCGAGCCTGCGACTGTAGTAGCCGTGGTAGTGGACCGGGATGAAGTGAACGCTCGCCCCTATCCCCTCGTCGCTCAGCGCTCTGATGAAGGAGTCGCGGTCGACGCTGAGCTGCTCCGGGTCGAGCTGGATGGCGTACAGGTGCCACGCGTGCCGGCCCGAGTCGCACCACGGCGCCGGCTTGACCCCTTTCCCTGCGCTGAGCCCGTTGTCGTATATCCGCGCGATCTCCTCGCGCCTGTTCCTGAAGCGGTCGACCTTCTCCATCTGATGTATGCCGAGAGCGGCCTGCATGTCGTTCATGTTGTACTTGTAGCCGGGCTCGTGCACCTCGTAGAACCACGACCCGCGTTCGGAGTAGCGATTCCAGGCTCCGCTGCTCATGCCGTGCAGGCTGAGAACTCCGACGCGCTCGACCAGATCGGTGTTCGGCGAGGTCAGGATGCCGCCCTCCCCCGTCGTGATGCCCTTGGTGACGTAGAAGCTGAACGACGTGGCATCCGCGACGGATCCGACGCTTCGCTCGTCGTAGTGCGCGCCCATCGCGTGGGCGGCATCGCCGAGCACCGCGACACCCTTCGATCGCGCGACATCCATGATGCCGTCGATGTCGATGGGTCTTCCCCCGAAGTGCACCGGCACGATGAGCTTCGTTCGTTCCGTGATGGCGCCGGCGAGGATCTCAGGCGTGACGTTGAGCGTCTCCGGGTCCACGTCGACCAGCACAGGAGTGGCGCCCACGTGGATCGCGCAGTTCGGTCCCGCAACGAAGTTGAGCGCGGGGAGGATGACCTCGTCCCCCTCCTCCACGCCGAGCGCTATCATGCCGAGGTGCAGCCCGGCCGTGCAGGAGCTGAGAGCCGCCGCGCGCACGACGCCGACGTAGGTTGCGACCATCTCCTCGAACTTCTTCGTTCTCGGACCGACGGTCAGCCATCCCGACCGCAGGGTCTCGACGACCTCGGCTATCTCCTTCTCGCCGATGGACGGGAGCGCGAATGGAAGGAAGGTTCCCCTGACGGGATCGCCGCCCTCAATCGCGGGTAGTGCCCTCTTCATCCTCTTCCTCCGCCGACATGTCCTTGAAGAGCTCTCTGAGCTTCGCGATGATTCCCTCGCGGTCTCCCAGCGCCGCCAGCTCCTCCAGCGCTTCGCAGGAGGCCGCCGTCTGCGCCAGCGGCGGCGCGTCAACGGGCTTCAGTACCAGGATCTTGTCGTATTCGGTTCGCGACAGGGTCTCGGATGAGGACCAGAGCTCCTCATGGAGCTTCTCGCCCGGACGCAGCCCGCAGTACTCTATAGCTATATCCGTGCCGGGTTCCAGCCCGGAGAGCCTGATGACGTGCTCGGCGAGCTCGGCGATCCGGATGGGGTCGCCCATGTCCAGCACGAATATCTCCCCGCCGCGGCCGGCGAATCCCGCCTCGAGAACCAGCA
>JBDRTQ010000176.1:0-2715 GCA_043823885.1 Candidatus Eiseniibacteriota bacterium
CACGGCCGTCGAGTCGTGGGAGGGCCCGAAGCGACAACTCGCCGAGATGAAACTCGACGTCGGCCGTGCGAGAGCCCCGCAGTTCGAGCTCTACGGGATCGACTGGGGCGACGCTGCGTTCAGGCTGCCCGACCCGTGGGGTCAGCCGGACGCGCTGGCGTCGGCCATGGACAGCCTTGGAATACGGTACGTCATCCTCAGCAGCAAGGCGCAGCAGCACAGGCCGATGGAAGGCGCGGCCCCGCCGGCCTTCGAGGCCGAGTGGGCCTTCTCCGAGTGGCTCACGACGAACGCCACGCTGGTCCAGCGTTTCACGGCGCAGAGGGACGTTCCCGTCATCGACAGGGGCGCCGGGCGCTCTTTCCACAACCCCGTGATCGAGGTCTACGCTCTGGGGCGGCCGTCCGGCGCGGGGGAGGTGTCGCGATGAGCCAGACCCGCCCGGCGATCATCACGGGACGACGCCTACCCCCGGTCCCAGGTCCCAGTGAGGTTCCGCAGTACAGCTACGGCTGGTTCGTGTACGTGCTGGGCGTGCTGCTCGCTCTGGGCATCGCCTTTGTCATATTCAAACTCCACTACACCTACGGGCAGGCGCCTCATCGCATCATTAAGATGCTGGCCGGCCTCATCGTGCTCATGCTGGTGGCGTTCAAGCCCAGGCTGTCATTGCACGTCTGGCTGCTGGCGATACCAATCGGGGAGTGGCTGCCGTCGACCGGCATTCCCGGTGTGAACGGCCCGAACCTCCTCATCCTGATCATGCTTGTGAGCTGGATAGTGCCGACGATCATGAGCGGCAAACGCGTTCTGAGCAGGACGAGGCTCTCCGCCCCCGTCGCCGTCTTCCTCATGCTGTTGTTCCTCTCGCTCGGGCGGGCCTGGCTGTTCCCGCCGGGGGCGGGATACGACGGCTTCATGATGCTGAAGTCGGTGTGGCAGATCGTCCTCGGTTTCGTCGTCTACTACGCGGCCGCCAACATGGTCGTCGACCGAAACCAGATCCGTGGGCTGCTGGTGACGTTCGCGATCGGGTCCAGCATCGGCGCGCTGATCGCCGTGCGCCAGTTTCTCGGTGCCGGATTCGATTCACGCATCGGAGGCGCCATCGGTGACATCAACGACCTGGGCGCCTACTTCGCGGTCACCGCGTCCGCGCTGTTCGGGCTCTTCCTGACGTCGCGGGCGTTCACCGGGTTCCGGAAACTGGTCATCGGCGCGTCCGCCGCTCTCGCCGCGTTCGGGGTCTTCGTCCCCAAATCGCGGGGCGGCTACGTGGGCGCGGTCGCCGGGATCGGGGTGCTGACCTACCTGATAGACAAACGGGCCGTCATCGTCTTCGCCGTCGTGCTGGCGCTGTCGCCCGTCTGGGCGCCGTCGTTCGTCAAGGACCGCATCGCCGAGACCACGGTCGACTCCATCGAAATGGAGCTCGTGGGCGATGCCACCGACCGTCTCGACCCGTCGGCCGGCGTAAGGTTCACGATCTGGAAAATCGTGGCCAGGGAGTCGCTCAGAAGCCCGCTGATCGGATTCGGGTACGGGGCCGTACCTTATCTGACGGCCGGTGAGCTGAGCAGGCCGTTCTCCGCCCATAGTCTCTACTTCGCCACGCTCGGGGAGAAGGGGCTGCTGGGAGTGGCCGCGCTCTTCTGGCTGATGTGGGCGTGCATCGCGAGCGGGAGGGAACTCCTTCGCCTCGCGTCCACTCCAGGAAGCAGGGGGCTGGCCATCGCGTTTCTCGGCGCGACGGTCGCGCTCCTGGTAGCGAACGTGTTCGGGCAGAGATTCACACACATTTCTATCGCGGGAACCTACTTCTTCCTCGCCGGCCTAGTCGACCGGAGCATCTCGATTGAACGCGAGACCCGCCAGTCTTACGAAGTGGGGGCAAAGGAGCTGACATCATGAGAACGATGACCGCGTTCGTGCTGATCGCCGTCGTGACACTGGGAGCCGCCATCCCCTCTGCAGGATACGAGGTGGTGTCGGGACACCCGAGGCTCTACGTAACGTCGGCCGACGTCGCCGCCCTGCGGGCCAAGTGCCAGGGGTCGATGGCGGCGGACTATGCGATATCTAAGAACTGGGCGGACGACCACATGAACGACTCTCTTCCGCTCAGCAGCGTCGACGCCTACCAGCACTACCTGGCGACCTACAGCTTCAACTACCTCATCACGGGTAACGCCGCCTACGCCGCCCGAGCAAAGGTCATCGCGCAGAGCGCCATGAGCCAGGGCCTTAGCGGACAGGGAATGTACAACACCGGTCTGTCTCTGTTCTTCGACTGGTGCTACGACTATCTCACCTCCGCTGAGCGGCAGACGTTCGGTTGGGAGCTCGGGGAGAGCGGGCTGGACTACATGGCCAGTGTCAACTGGGTCGAGACGAACAATTACCACTCCAAGCCTTCGCGCCTCAAGGGACTCATATACCCCGGCCTTGCGATCTACGGCGAGGGCATCCACAACAGCGCGGCGACGACTCTCTGCGACCTGTACCGGGAGCACACGTTCGGCCCGGACTACGTTCTGGCCTGCCTGGACGAGTTGGGCGGCGACGGCGCCTACTACGAGGGCGACTACACGATATCGGTCGTGGGGGAGTCCTTCGTGACGGGCTGTCTGCTCTGGAAGGCGGCGACCGGCGAGGACCCATTCGCTCAATCGGGCAATCTCCAGAACATGGCCGAGTACCTTATCTACGACGTTT
>JBDRTQ010000177.1:0-3897 GCA_043823885.1 Candidatus Eiseniibacteriota bacterium
ATCTCCTGATCGACGCGGAGACGAAGACGCTGGCGGGCTACGAGCTGCCAAGCTATAGAGGCGCACTCATCACGCTCTTCGAGGACGAGTGGTGGCCCGAGACCGAGATGGCCGCCATGGTCGAGGCTCGCGTGGAAGAGGCGGAGCAGGGTATGGACCGGGTGATCGGCCAGAGCGATGTCGACCTCACAAGGGGCGGAGAGGGCGAGACCCGCATGGGCAATCTCGTCTGTGACGCCATGCGTGAGGAAGTATCGGCCGACTTCGCGTTCACAAACCTGGGTGGCATCAGGGACGAGATCCCCGCGGGTTCCATAACTCCGCGGCAGGTCTTCCGCGTCCTTCCGTTCGGCAACAGCCTCATGGTCTTCGAGATGGACGGGCGGCTCCTGAAGGAGGTCATCGAGTACCGCGTCAGCGCCGGACACCACGGCGTGTACATGTCAGGCGGCAAGATCATCTTCAACAAGACGCGCCCCGATTACGATCGCATCACCTACTTCGAGGTCGGGGGTGAACCATGGGATCCGGACAGGATATACAGGGTGGTGACATCTGATTTTCTCGCGACCGGCAACGCTGGCCTCTATATGCTGCCGCTGGTGCCGGAGGACAAGAAGATGCGGACCTCCACCACGTGCATGGACGCAGCGGTGCACTACATCGAGCGTCACTCGCCCATCGGGAACACCATGGACGGGCGCTGGGCCCGCGACGACACCTCGGAACTGGACCCGGCCCTGGCGGCCGCCATGGAGGGCATGGAGCCGCTGGCACCGCCGGAGTCTGAATCGGGCGGAGCGTACCAGTAGAAGGTGTCGCCAGGCCGGAGGCCCGGGATCCATCCCGTGGGGCTCCGCACAGCGGCGCGATCGTGTGAACCATCAGGAGGGCCCGGGGCCGTGCGGCTCGCGGGCCCTCGGTCTGTTCCGGGATCCCCAGAAAGCTGGACAAGCAATATCGAATGTGATATAATGACGTGACGCAAATCAGCCCGCTGGAGCGCGCGGAGGGCCTTGTCCGGCCTGACGCGAAGCGGATATTTGTCTGTTGGCACAAAGGAGGTGCGACGGCGAGACAATACGTGTTCCATGCGTCCCGGTAGCATTGAGATTGAGACAGAGAGTTCTCTGGAGAAGGGGGATCTGAGATGACGAGACTACCCATCATGATCCTGGTGGTCCTCGTGTCTGCCTTCGGGATGGCCTTGGCCAGTCCGGCGGGCGACAACGTTGTGATCAACGAGATCTACTGCGATGGCAACGGTTACTACGACGGCTCGGAGTACATCGAGCTCTTCAACCCGACGGCCGGCCCCATCGACGTCAGCGGCTGGGTGTTGACGGGCGTCGAGTATGACCAGACCTGTGGGGGAGAGGACCTCTGGCAGTTCCCCACCGGGTCGCCGATAAACATTCCGGCCGGCGGCTACCTCGTCGTCACCAAGGACGGCGACGATAGCGCCGATCCCCCGAACGACGACTCGTTCTATTGGGAGTTCGGGTTCTGGCCGGACTTCGAGCAGTTCGATCCGACGTTCGCCTACGACATCAACAGCCCGTTCGTGGCCGATATGGTGATCATTACGGACGATCCGGCGACGAACTACAGCGACGAGATCCAGCTGGTTGGTGGCAGGGGCTACGGCGTCATCTGCTCGGCTCCTACCAGCGATTCGGACATCGTCTACCTCTATGACGGTGATCCGAGCGGCGGTCCTGTCAATCTGGTCGATGCTGTCGAGTACATCGACCCGACCCAGTGCTCGACCGACCCGTGCGTGGCTCCGTTCTCGGTTGACGGGGCTGACGACAACGCGTTCCCGGGCATTCCTTTCCTCGGCAACACGCTGGGACGCGATCCGAGCGGCACCGACACGGACATGAGCATCAACGACTGGGCCATGCAGGCGCCGACGCCGGGCGCCGAGAACATCGCGAACACGCCTCCGTGGATCCGCACCCTGGTCTACGCGCCGATACCACCGAACGAGAACGACGACACGATGATCAGCGCATACGTGACCGACGACGGCACTGTCGACTCGGTCATGGTCTACTACAGGGTCAACGAAGGCAGCTGGGGCAAGGTCGCTGCGACGACGAGCGATTCACTCTACACGGGCGCCATCCCGGCGTCGGCAGTCTTCGACGGTGACGTGGTTGATTACTTCATGCGCGCCGTGGACAACAACGGCGCCAAGATGAACTACCCGTCCGCGGCCATGAGCAGCCCCTACTCCTACAGGGTTGGAATCACGTCGATCTACGACATCCAGTTCGTGAGCGGCGGCGCCGATTCGTCCGGGTTCTACGGGCAGCCGGTGAACGTTCAGGGCATCGTGACAATGGCGACGGACGTCATGGAAGACGACCTCTTCTTCATCCACGATGGCACCGGTGAGTTCCACGGCATAGCCTGCTACATGCCCGGGACGCCGACCCCCGTGCAGGAGGGTGACCTGGTCACGTTCTGCGGAAGGGTGACCGAATACTACGGGTTGACCGAGGTCACGCGGCACTTCGAGGGGTCGATGGCCATCGAGTCCTCCGGCAACCCCAACTACGGCTACACGGACGTGACCACGGCCCAGATCCCCTTCGCCAACATTGCGTCGGAGGGTTACGAGAGTCAGCTCGTGCGCGTCCAGAATGCCACGGTGACGTTCCAGCCGGACTTCTACGGCATCTGGAACTGCCGCGACTCATCGGGCGTCGACTGCAAGGTCGACGACGAGGCCTACTACACCTACAAACCCGAGGTCCTCGATGTGCTCGCGGAGCTGCGCGGCATTCTGATCTATAACTACAGCGAGTACAAGGTCCAGCCGAGGTACGATGAGGACATCATCGGCCCGCCGCGCATCACCAACGTGCGGTACTCTCCGGTCCCGCCGGCGAACGGTGTTGTCACGACCGTCTCGGCGACCCTCGACGACAACGTCGGCATCACGTCGGCCACGCTGCATTGGTCGTACAACAAGGGCAGGCCGTATCCCAACCAGGTGACGATGAGCGAGGCCAAGTACACCGGCACCTGGGAGGGCAACATCCCCGGGCAGTCGACGGGCGCGCGCATCTACTACTACGTGGAGTGCGCCGACGCGGCGGGTATGGACGCCGACAGGCCCAGCAGCCTGGGCTACAGCTACTACGTCGGCACCGCGACCATTCAGAGCGTGCAGGAGGTGCCACCGGGCGGCGACGCGTCACCGATGGACACCCTGGCCGTGAACGTCGAGGGATACGTTACGGTCGAGCCGGGCATCTTCAACGACAACTCCTTCTACATTCAGGAAGCGTCCGGGGCCTGGCACGGCATCCTGGTCTACGACGGATCCGGCACGGTGTCCTTCGAAAGAGGCGACTACGTGGTCGCGTGCGGTGAGGTGAGTGAGTACTTCGGAATGACTGAGCTCTCGCTGCATTTCCCGGAGGCCGCGCAGCTGACGGCCGTCAAGGGCGACGAAGTCGAGCCGGTCAGCATCGCCACCGGCATGCTGCAGAACGTCGTGTCGGCTGAGCAGTTCGAGAGCGTGTTCGTGCACGCCGAGGATTGTACGGTCTACGACGAGGACCTGGGCTTCGGCGAGTGGGCCATATCAAACGGCACCGCCTCCGACACATGCCGCGTCGATGACTACGCGTCATACGACTACGTGCCGGAGAACGGCGACAACGTTTACGTCAGGGGCGTGGTGGGATACGCGTACGGCAACTACAAGATCCAGCCGCGCGGCAACGAGGACATCGCTGCCAATCCGGCAGGCGTGCCGGACGATCAGTTCGGCGGGAAGTTCGGACTCGCGCAGAACAGGCCGAACCCGTTCAACCCCAAGACCACGATCGCCTTCAACCTTGTCGTGCCCGGCGACGTCACGCTCGAGGTCTACGACGT
>JBDRTQ010000178.1:0-2176 GCA_043823885.1 Candidatus Eiseniibacteriota bacterium
CCGGACGAGGCGCTCGACAGGGCGAGGGAACTCGCCGCCGAGACATCGAAGCTCCGGAAGGAAGTTGAGCGAGAGCGACAGAAGATCGCGGGCGGGTCCGTGGACTCGATGCTCGACGGAGCGAGAGAGGTCGCGGGCGTCAGACTTCTGGCAGCCCGAACCGACGCGCCTGACATCAGGACTCTCCGAGGCCAGGCCGACCGACTGCGTGACAGGCTGGGCAGCGGGGCCGGACTTCTGGCGGCCGTCGCGGAGGGCAGCGTCATCGTCATAGCGGTCGTCACGGATGACCTCGTCGAGAAGGGCACGCTCAGGGCGGGTGACCTCGTCCGCGAGGTGGCCGGAGTTCTGGGGGGTCGGGGTGGGGGAAAACCGCACCTTGCCCAGGGCGGCGGCGGAGACCCGGCCAGGCTCGAGCAGGCTCTCGAGGAGTTCTACGAGATAGCCCGTCGCACCATTGAGGGCTGAGGGCTCGCCGACCCGGCGCCGGGCCACGTGACCGAAGGGGAACGCATGAAGCAGACGGGAAAGACGCTCGCGTGGCTGGAGGGTGAGATAGACGCCCGGGGCGCTCTGTACCTGGTGCTCCTGGACCCCGACAGGTTCGAACCCTCCGAGAACGCAAGGCTCGCGGTGCTCGCGGTGGACGCCGGGGCCGACGCGCTCCTCGTCGGAGGGAGCCTGTCGCTCAAGGGAAGCTGCGACGGCACGGTGCGCGCGATCAAGGGGGCGGTCGACGTTCCCGTCATCATCTTCCCGGGCGACGTGGGCTTCGTCACCGAAGAGGCCGACGCGATACTCTTCCTGTCGCTGGTGAGCGGGCGCAACCCGCAGTTCCTCATCGGGGAACACGTGCGTGCCGCGCCCGTTCTGAGAGAGGCGGGGCTCGAGCCGATACCTACGGCCTACATGCTGGTCGAGGGCGGAGCCACGACATCCGTCGAGTTCATGAGTTCGACGAAGCCCCTGCCGAGAGACAAACCCGACATAGCAATGGCT
Source organism: Candidatus Eiseniibacteriota bacterium (assembly GCA_043823885.1). Lineage (GTDB taxonomy): Bacteria > Joyebacterota > Joyebacteria > Joyebacterales > Joyebacteraceae > JALGZG01. The sequence goes on from JBDRTQ010000178.1 coordinate 1,000, forward strand.
CACGCGCTTGCGGCGCAGTATCTGGGCATGAGACTGGCCTTCTTCGACGCCGGCAGTGGTGCTGTGCAGCACGTTCCCGAGGAACTGGTTCGCGCGGTCTCCGGCTACATCGACCTGCCTGTCATGGTCGGCGGCGGTATCCGGGAGCCTTCCGCTGCGGGCCGGCTGGTGGAAGCGGGCGCCAGCGTCATCATCACCGGTGACGTCGTTGAGAAGACAGGCGACGCGGGACTCCTCCGGGCGTTCGCAGAGGCCGTCCACAAGAAAAGCGGTTCCTGAGCGCCGCCACGCGCGACGCGGGGGCTCAGGAGCGTCTGATTCGACCGCTCGGTTCTGAGGCAGAGATCGTGCGGGGGCGTCGAGCTTCCGCTTCACGGAATACTCGAAAGGCAGGTGGTCCGCATCAAGGCTCTCGTCCTTTCAGGCGGTAAGGGTACGCGGCTCAGACCGATCACGCACACGAGCGCGAAGCAGCTGGTCCCGATCGCGAACAAGCCCATCCTCTTCTACGGACTGGAGGCGATCAGGAACGCCGGGATCGTCGACGTCGGGATCGTCGTGGGCGAGACGGCGAAGGAGATTGAGGCGGCGGTCGGCGACGGCTCCGCGTTCGGCCTTAAGGTCACGTACATACTTCAGGAGGCTCCCCTCGGTCTGGCCCACGCGGTCAAGATCTCGAGCGACTACATCGGCAAGGAGCCGTTCGTGATGTACCTCGGCGACAACCTGATCATGGGCGGCATCACCGACTTCGTCTCCGAGTTCCAGAAGCACAAGCCCAACGCACAGATCCTCCTGGCCCGCGTGGACAACCCGAGCGAGTTCGGCGTGGCCGAGCTGTCGGGCGGACGTGTGGAGAGGCTGGAGGAGAAGCCCCAGAACCCGCGCTCGAATCTCGCGCTGGTCGGCGTCTACATGTTCGACGCCGAGATCTTCCAGGCGGTGAACGACATCAGGCCGTCTGCGCGGAACGAGCTTGAGATCACCGACGCCATCCAGATGTTGATAGACACAGGCAGAGAGGTCAGGGCCCACGAGGTCACGGGCTGGTGGAAGGATACGGGGAAGCTCGAGGACATACTCGAGGCCAACCGGATGATACTCGAGACCATCAAGCGCAAGATCGCGGGCAGCGTGGACAGCGGCTCGCGCATTGACGGGAACGTGGTGATCGAGG
>JBDRTQ010000179.1:0-2727 GCA_043823885.1 Candidatus Eiseniibacteriota bacterium
TTACGTTATACGTCCACCCGTGCTATGGTCTACCCTGAAGCGCAACGGGCCCGTCCCCCAGTGGCCACTGCGAGGAGGGACGAGCATGTCCAGTCACAGGTCCTGGTACGACTACCCGCCCGGCTACGGGCTCGGTGCCGGTGAGGCCGGTACGGACTACGGCTCCAGGGTCGTGGTGCTCGATGCCGCGCTCATGTCCAAGGACTCCGAGTACGCGTCGGCGGCGAACACCCTCGATACTGCCGTGGCAAACGCCCGCCGGACACCGACGACCCAGAAGCTGAACATCGTCCGCAGCCTCGTGGCACGATATGAGGCGCGGACACCCGCGACCCGGCCCAGGACTGTCACGTTGGGGACGTGGAACCGCTACCAGGCGTCCCTCGCGGCGGCTCGTGTCATGATCGCGTCCGGGACATCGTCTGATGGAGGAGGCGCGTCGGAGACCGATGCGGGTTTCGGGTTGCCCAACGGCGGCGGGACGAGCAGCAAGACGGGCTTCCTGTCGATCTCTCCGGGGCAGCTCCCGTCCGAGCAACCGCCCCCGGCGACGCCCCCCGCGCCGGCAGGCTATGCGATCGACAACTTGCTCGAGGTTGAGCGGAGGATGCTCAACCTGTCGATCATGAATGGGCGTCTGCGCAACGCCCTCGACGTGTACAACGCTTCTGACCAGTACCAGCGCGACACCAGGCGCGAAGCGGTCCGAGTCGCCTATGCTCCGCTCCAGGCGGAGGTCACCTTCCTGGCTCCTACGTACAGGATTGCGCGGGGCCGGATGAGCCGTGCGTCCACGCCTGCTGCAGAACGGCAGGTCTGGCAGCAGTTCATCGACGCCTATGACGCTTCCGCGTTCATTCTGTATGCTGCCGGACCGGTGATCGGCGTGACGGCGAAGCTCCCTGTGGACATCGGGGCGCGGGAGAAGCCCAGCCTGGTTCAGAGCCTGGTGAGCAAGGTGTCGAGCTTCTTGACTGGCCGGGAAGAGGTTCTGAAGGACGAACTCAAAGACATGCCCTCTTCGAGCGGCAACGGCGGAGGTGCTCCGCTCACAGGAGATCTTGCGGCTTACTGCGCGGTCGCCAGCGCAGAAGACTGCGCGATCATGGCGGATTACTGTGGTCGTGTTCGCGCTGATTTGTGCACAGGTAAGATCAACATGTGCACAGCTTCGCCGTCCGGCCCCCTATGTCGGGCGTTTTTCGCTGGTCAGCGAACTGAGCGCGGCGAGTTTACCGGAGGCACGACGTATACCGATGCGGGATCGGCAAAAGACATCCAGGACGCGATCGACCTGGGTGTTGAGGGGGGTGGCGGCGACGTGAACGGCGGCGAACCCGCCTACGACGAGGCGGGGATACTCACCCTGCCCTCCGATGGGACGCCGTGGCTCAAGTACCTGCTCGTCGGCGGCGCGGTTGCCGGGGCGGGCTACCTGGCCTGGCGCTGGTATCAGGGGCGTGAAGAGACCATCGCCATAGCAGAAGAAGGAGAGGAATAACATGAGCTACTACCTGAGCGGCGACGCCGCGAACGGCAAGAACGGCGAGTGCCTCGGCGACCGCATCGTGGCCAGCCCGAAGGACGCCACGGCGCTCAACGACCTGAGGGCGAGCGGCTGCGTCGAGCTGGGCGTGGACCCGGTCGGCGGCGGCGTCATCTTCTGCTGCGGCTCCAAGCTGCCCGAGAAGGGCGACGAGGTCGTCGGCTGCGGGGTCGGCGCGGTGGAGGTGAAGGCGCAGACCAAGCTGCTCCCGTTCCTCCAGGCCGCGGGCTGCGGCAAGCACCCGCAATACACGAACATGCTCTGCTGCCCGGCGGGCGCGGAGAAGGCCGCTACGGACGCCTATGCCGCGTCGCTCTTCAAGAACGGCAACGGTAACGGCAAGAACGGCGGGTTGACCTTGGAGGAGCAGTACTTGCTCCAGAAAGAGGCCGACGTCAGAGCGGCTGCAGAGGCCGAGGCACTCAAACGGCAGGTTGAAGCTGCAGCGCTCTACAACGCCTACTGGAGCAACGGCAACGGCAACGGCGTCCTGGTCGAGGATGCGGTAGCGCCGTTGCCTCCCGTCGAGCCCGGCGAGATCGTCATCGAGGAGCAGTTGCTCGAGCCTTCGCTCGTACAACGGGGTGTGGACTTCATGAAGGCCCACCCGTTCGTCACGGCAGGGCTGTTGCTGGGCGGGGTGTGGGCCGTGCGGAAGGTGTGGTGACGTCATGAACAAGCGCGAAGCGCGAAGTGAAGGCGTGGCCGCAGGCTACCAGGCCGGACTCTACAACGACACCGAGGAGGATGCCTTCGAGGCCGAGGAGAACGCGCGGCAGTACTCGCCGTTCGAGTTCCTCGCGTCGGAGATGAACCGCAGCCGCGACCCGGACGGGCTCTGGGACGCCTACGACGAGGGTGTCGCGGTCGGGGTCAGGAAGGCCCTGCGGGAGAGGCGTGGGCGACGCAACCCCGGCCGTCCAGCCGCGTCCGACTCCGACGCAGTGCGGGAGCTGGTGCTCTACGGGGACACCACGGGAGCGCTATACGGCCAGAAGCAGGCCATCCAGAAGAACCTCGTCAGCAAGATGGCGTCCGGCACCTACAGCAACGTCCTGGCCGTCAAGGCGTGGGAGAACTTCGCCGAGGCTGCCGCGAAGCGCTATGCCAAGGAGTTCTTGACGCCGCGCGACAAGTGGCACGTCGTCTTCTCGCCCGCGACCCGCTACGAGGCGGCGCTC
>JBDRTQ010000180.1:0-2925 GCA_043823885.1 Candidatus Eiseniibacteriota bacterium
CAGCGCCGCCCCCGGTCCGGAGGCTCTCGTCTCTTCTTCGTCATCCATCCACTCCATCCGTGCCGAGCGCCACCATGGTCGCCCGGGTGTCCGGTCATTCAGGCCGGTTCACGGATGGAAGGTGTAAGACACGGGCACCTAATGCCTACCTGTATCTTAAGCCGGGCCGAAGTGGAGTAGTAGAAAAGAACCGCTCACGACCATTCTGCATCACACCCGTCGACGGGTGGCTCGCGGACCTCGGTCTGACCGACGGCAGAGCGCGGGACGTGCGACGAGACGCGCGGGGAGCGGACAGAAGCGGGAGCTCAGCGGCCAGTTCGAGGCGGTTCCCGCGAAGACGTCGGCGAAGTGGAAGCCGTAGCTCCGCGAGATCGGACGTCGCGGCTAGCTCCGTCCGAGAACCGCCGCGACGTTCTCGAGCAGGAGCCTCAGCTCCTGTCGCCAGACGGGGACGAGGGCGAGCTCGAGCCCGAAGCGGAACCAGAAGCGACCGGAGGTCCAGACAGCCGGGAAGCTTCCCGGCACGTCGCGCGAGGTGACATCGGCGAGGGCGCGCTCGATCTCCCGCGCCGGCGTGCCGTCGGGGGCGACCACGTCGAGATAGCTCCGAACCCGGTTCCCCGGGGGTGGGACGGCGACCGAGTCGTTGAAGAGCGTGCCCGGGTCCGTCTCCGGCATAGACTCCGGCGGGGGCGGGCCGTCCCACTCATAGCCGCCGTGAAGGTAGTGAAACGCGTTGATCCCCTCGGCGCCCGTCGTCGGGGAGACGACACGGTGGGCGGTCGCGTACATCAGGCCGCCACCTGCCGAGGCATGAAGTCCCCGCCGCTCGGCACCTTGACGTCGACGGCGTCGAGCTCGTCGGGCGCGCTGATCCGCCGGGACTCCTCGAGGCGGCGATCCGCCTCGTCGCGTTCGGCCTCGGACATCTCCCACCAGCAGTCGTCCATGCGCTCGAGGAGCTCGTCCTCCCGCGCCTCTCCCGGAGACCCCTTCCCGAACTCGCCGCGCGCCCTCCCCTCCAGGAGTTGGCGGGTGAGCTCCTCGTAGCGTCGGGCCGCGTCCGTCACGATGTCCTCCAGTTTGGCGCGGTGTCACAGAGGGCCCGCTGATACGCTTCGACGGCGACGATCGAGGCGGGCTCGACGAACCCGTGCCTCCCCGGGTTCCGGGCGTCGGGCCGGAAGACCAGCGAGGCGCCAAGGTCGACGTCGGCGATCACGAACATCGGATCCTTGCCGGTCCCACCGAGCGAGGGCGGCCGGCGGTGCTGGGGGAGGTTCCTCGGATCGTCCGGGCTAACGGACATGCCGCCGGTTCCTGGGTGCACGTTGCCCTTGTCGTCGGGCTCGATGTCCCGGGGAACGCGGGCGCCGAGCGACCGGGCGTCCGGCCCACACTGCGGCTGGGAAGGATCGGCAGCATCGGGACGCATCGCGCGGAACAACCTCCTTGTTGGGCTCTCGGCCTCCACGGGCCTATTGTAGCACTAATCGGTAGTTACGACCTATTCGAGCATTCTCCTGGACCAAGCAACTCCCGGTCGCACCTTGGGGCCAAGGACGCGCTCCGTAACGGCGGGTTCCCGCCGTTACATTCCGCATCCCAATTGTCACTTTCCGGGTTCCAATATGCTCCCGGGACGCTATCCTCTGCTTATGGGCCGACGACGCAGGCAGAAGAGAGCCGCCGCGCGGGCCGCGGTCCTGTACGTCCGGTGCTCCCTCGAGGAGCAGGCGATCGACGGCTACTCCGTCGACTACCAGGAGGCGAGCCTTCGTGCCTACTGCGCGCTGCGCGGGCTCGAGGTGACGGAGGTCGTGGTGGACGCCGGCGCCTCGGGCGGGAAGCCCCTGGCCAGCCGGGAGGGCGGCGCTACGGTGCAGAACCTCGCCGCGCGCGGGAAGGTGGGCGCCGTCGTCGGCTGGAAGCTCGATCGCCTGTTCCGGGACGCCGGCGACTGCCTGAACGTAACTCGGGAGTGGGACCGGTGGGGCGTCGCGCTTCACCTCGCCGACCTCGGAGGTCAGGCGGTCGACACGTCCTCGGCGATGGGCCGGTTCTTCCTGACCGTGATGGCCGGCGCAGCGGAGATGGAGCGCAACCAGATTCGGGAGCGGACCGCCGCGGCCCTTCGGCACAAGGCCGCGAACGGGGAGTTCTGCGGCGGGGAGGTTCCCTACGGCTTCCGGATTGCCTCCGACGGCGTACGCCTTGCGGAGGTGGAGGAGGAGCAGCAGGTGATCCGAGAGGCCCGTCGACTCCGCGCCTCGGGGCTGTCGCTTCGCGCCGTCGCCAGGGAACTCGACCGCTTCGGCTACGCCTCCCGCTCCGGCCGGCCCTTCGCCGCCAGTCAGGTGGCCCGGATGACGGAGGCCGCGGCGACGAAACCGACCGAGGGTCCGATTGGCGCGGAAGAACCCTCGATTGCCCCGAGCTAACCTGCCGTCGACGGTCAACCGCCGCGGTCAGGAGAGGAACCTGGAGGAGGTCATGTCGAGAACGAGTAGCATGGGAGATACCACACAGCGGGCGATCCGCCTCCCGGTGGCGTTGCTCGAGCGGATCGAGCGCCACGCGGAGCGGATGCGGCGGAGGAATCCCGGTCTATCGATCACCGTAGCCGACGCGATCCGGACGCTGCTGACCACCGCGCTGGATCGCGAGGAAGCCGCGGAACCGGAGTCCGAGCAGGAAGCTCGGCCGTCCCCCCGTGGCCGCCGAGGACGATGACCATGCCAGGAAGAGGAACGGTCGACGCGGTAGACCGCTGGCGGAGAACCGGAGGGGGGTGCGGCGGGATCCGGGGCGGGGGTACCCTCTCGAGAAGGCGGGGTCCCCCGCGTGATCTGCGCGCCTCGTCTCTTCCGGAGCTTCTCCATCTTTCTTAGCGCGGGATAAGAAAGGCGGTCCGGACCGCCT
>JBDRTQ010000181.1:0-3579 GCA_043823885.1 Candidatus Eiseniibacteriota bacterium
GCCCTGCCGCCGCGGACACCAGTGCGCCCACTTCCGACTCCCCGTGGGCGCCCACCACGACGACGTCGGCGGAGAGCCTGTCGGACAGCGAGCGGGCGGCCTCCGCGAAGCGGCCCGGGAGCCACCGCTTCGTCGCCCATCGACTGCCGGGGGCGACGACCAGACGGCATCCGCGTCCGCTCAAGCCGCGCCGGGAGAGCGTCTCGGCCAGGGCGACACGCCGGCCCTCAGGCACCTTGAGTTCGAAAGGGATGCGGCCGTGCGGAAGCCCGATGCCGAGCGATCCGGCCAGGGCCGCAACTCGTTCGATCTCGTGGTTGGCCAACTGATACGGAACGCGCTCCGTCAGGAGCCGCCTGCCGCCGCTCACGTCGAATCCGATGCGCCGGGGCACGCGCGCTGCGAACGGCAGGAACGCGCTTCTGAACGACCTGTGCGGCACCAGCGCAACGTCGGGAGACAGCTCTTTCAGCTCGCGGATCACCCGCATCATCCCGGCAGGCCCGGCGTCCCGCCCGCGCTTGTCGAAGGTGATCACGCGGTCGGCGACTCGCTGCCCGTCCAGGAAATCCGCTCCCGGCGGCGACGCCACGACGAAGATCTCGCTGACCCGCGAGTCGCGCCCCAGGAGTCTCAACAGGGGAACGGTCAGGATGACGTCGCCGAGGAAGGCCGTCTGAACGACCAGACACCTCATACCGGGCCTCCCTTCTGCTCCAGAAGCCGCGAGGCGGCGGTCACGACGTCGCCGGGCGCAATCGACATCATGCAGTCCCAGTGACCGAGGTGACAACGCTCGCTCCCGTAGAATGAGCAGGCGCTGCAGTCCAGGTCCGCGTAGATGAGCGAGTTGCCGCGGAAGTCGAACTGACCCGGGTCGGTCGGACCGAAGAGGGCCACCGAAGGAACGCCCAGCGCCATCGCCATGTGAGTGGGCCCGCTGTCGTTCCCGACGAAGAGACGCGCGCGCGCGATGACCGCCGCCGTCTCGCCGAGCGTCGTCTCACCCGCCGCGCTCAGCACCCCGTCGCCGGCCTCGCGGGCGACCGCGGCGCAGAGTCCGCGCTCCCCGGACGAGCCCAGGAGCACGACCTTGAGCCCGAGTTCCGATACCAGACGCGCCGCGAGACCCGCGTAGTTCCCGGACGGCCAGCGCTTCGTCGCCCACACGGAGCCCGGCACGACGGCCGCGAACGGCTCCGTGCCGACGTCCAGTCGCTCGATGTGCTGTGCCCCTGCCTCCGCATCCGCGTCCGCGACGTAGAGCCTGGGCGTCCGGGTCGGAGCGTCTATTCCGAGCGGCGCGAGTGCGTCCAGATATCGCCGAACGAGCAGCTTGCGGGCGCGGAACGGGCGCTTGAGAAGCCGGATAACGATGGCGTCCCCTACCTCGCGCTTGCGGTACGAACACCGGACGGGGATCCGGGACGAGCGCACGATCCGCGACGTCCTCATGTTCCTGTGAAGATCGACGACGGCCGAGTAGCCGGACTCGCGCAGCTCGCGAATGAGCGCCGCCGTTCCGTCTCGGGACGACGTGTCGAGTTCGTGAACGTGCTGGATGGATGGATGCGACGCGACGAGGTCGCGGAACCGCTTCTTGACCACGAACCCGATCCGGGCGGACGGGTACGCCTCACGGAGAGCGGCAACAACGGGCTCGGCCAGCACGATGTCGCCTACCGAACTCAGCCTGAGCACGACTACGCTGTCCATCGCCTGTCCGCTATTCGTCAGATGGAGACTCTCCGGGCCTTCGGGCCCGGTCGTCTGCGAACTGCATGTCGTAGAGGTAGCGATACAGACCTCCCAGACTCATGAGGTCCTGGTGCGTGCCGGTCTCTTCGATCGCACCCTTGTCCAGCACGACGATCCTGTCGGCGTTTCTCACTGTCGAGAGCCTGTGGGCGATCACGAGAACGGTCCTCCCCTTGAGAAGGCGCTCGATGGCCTCCTGCACGAGCCTCTCGGACTCGGTGTCCAGCGAGGACGTCGCCTCGTCCAGGATGAGGATCGGAGGGTTCTTCAGGATGGCGCGGGTGATGGCGATCCGCTGGCGTTCACCGCCCGAGAGCATCACTCCGCGCTCTCCTATCTCGGTGTCGTAACCCCCGGGCATGGCCGAAATGAAGCCGTGCGCGTTCGCGGCCTCGGCAGCGGCCGTCACTTCATCGACGTCGGCGCCGGTGAGACCGTACGCGATGTTGTTCCGCACCGTGTCGTTGAAGAGGATGGTCTCCTGAGTCACTATGCCGAGGAGTCGGCGCAGCGACGGGAGGTCGACGTCGCGCAGGTCCGTGCCGTCGATCGTGACGCGGCCGCCCGTGGGATCGTAGACGCGCGCGAGGAGATCGAGAAGCGTGGACTTGCCCGCTCCGCTCGGTCCTACGATCGCGACCACCTCTCCTCTGGAAACGGTGAGGTTGATGTCACTGAGCACTTCGTCGCCCGTACTGTAGCTGAAGCAAACTCCCTCGAACGCTATCTCGTCGTTGAGTCCGTCGAGCGCTCTTCCGTCGACCGGTCCGACGACGGACGGTTCGGTGTCGAGTATGTCGAAGATCCTGCCACCCGCCGCCAGTCCGATCTGGAGGTCGTTGTTGGCGCGCGACACCTTCCTCAGCGGCTGCATGGCCGAGAGCACGGCGCCCAGGAAGACGAGGAACCAATCCGGCGTGACCTCGCCCCCATGTACGACCTGCTGTCCCCCGTACCACAGAATGATCACGACGCCGATGACGCCGAGGTACTCGACGAGAGGCCCCGCCATGGCGCTCAGGACCTCCAGCCGTATCGACGTGCGGAAGTAGCTCCACGTGTGCCCGAAGAAGCGCTGCTTCTCGTAGTCCTCCATTCCGAACGCCTTGACGACGCGCACGCCGGCGATCGACTCCTCGAGCGTCGACGTGATATCGGCCATCTTCTCCTGCAGCCTGGCGCTTCTCTTCCTGAGTCTCCGGCCGATCCGCGCCATCAGGAGCACGATGGCGGGAAGCACGACGAGCGTGATGAGCGCCAGCCTCCAGCTGATCCAGACCGCCAGCCCGAGGTACAGGGCCGAAAGAAGGACCTCGCGGAACAGGTTCGCGAAGGTCGCCACGAGCGCCTTCTTCACGAGCGTCACGTCGTTCGTGATGCGGGATATCAGCTGCCCGGTCCTCTGCCCGTGGAAGAACGAGAGGGACAGCTCGTTCAGGTGAGAGAAGAGCGCGTTCCGGATATCGCGTATGACGCGCTGCTCGACCGTCACCATGAGGAACGTCTGAAGGTAGCCGAACAGCGACTTGACGAAGAAGAGCACGAGGAACCCGACGCATATCTTCCCCAGGGCCTCGCTCGCGGTTCCGCTGGCGAAGAGCTCGAGCACTCGCGCCTTGAGCTCCTCCTTGATGCCTCCTGCGGACGGCAGGTCTCCGGTGACCGACTGCAACAGGTCGCCACCCCCCGTCGCCGACTCGGGCGTTCCCTCCGCGACAAGAGCCTGCTCCGAGAACAGGACGTTCATGAACGGGAGGATCATTCCGAGCGAGACCGTCGCGAGGATCGCGAAGTGCGCCATGCAGACCAGCGCCGCCAGGA
>JBDRTQ010000182.1:0-2483 GCA_043823885.1 Candidatus Eiseniibacteriota bacterium
CGGAAGGGGTCGGCTCTCCATCACACAACCTGACGCCGGGGGCAAGAGCGTGCACGACGGCGCCCGCAACGAGTGGGTGCTCACGTTCAGCGACGAGGTCCCGCTGGAGCTCAGCATAGACATGGGCGTCGGCGAGGCCAGGATGGAACTCGGCAACCTGATGCTCTCCGACCTCTCGGTAGACCACGGCGTGGGAGACCTCAGTATTGACCTGTCAGGCAGGCGTGTCGGCGACCTGAACGCCTCCATCGATGGCGGAGTAGGCAGGATCGCACTCGTGGTCCCGTCTTCGGTCGGCGTCCGCGTCGAGGCCGACACGGGCATCGGTTCGTTCCGCACACACGGTCTTACGAAGCGCGGGGACGTGCTGGTCAATGACGCCTACGGCGAGACGGAGTCGACCATCAGGCTGTCGGTCGATGCCGGCATCGGAGAGATACTGGTGGAAACGTCGGACGGAGCAACCCAGATGTAGACGCATCAACGGTCGGGCCTCCGCTGCCCGACCTCGGGACCTCGCCAGCCTTCTCCCCCTGGCACAGTGCCTCCGGGTACCCTCACGGGACCCGGAGGTGCTCTTTGTACCCCCGGAGATAAGGGTTGACAGACTCGGAATTCTATCGTATTCAGGTATCGTAATGCCTTAACTACGATACTGCCTTCATTGGCAACCCACTCTGCAAACGGAGGTCATTGAAGTGAGCGGTCTCGTGAGAACGTCGGAAGCAGCCACGCTGGCCATTCACGCTGCCGCCATCATGGCGAGCAGTCCGGGACCGCCGGTGACCGCAGCCGCCATGGCGGACGGCCTCTCGGCGTCGGAGGCGCACCTCGCCAAGGTTCTCCAGCGACTGGCGAAGGCGGGGCTCGTCGCGGGCACCAGAGGGCCGGGCGGCGGATTCCAGCTGACCAGGCCCCCGAAGCGGATCTCGCTTCGCGAGGTCTACGAGGCGATCGAGGGGCGGCTTCAGGTCGAGCGCTGCATGCTCGCGTCGCCCGTGTGCGACAAGCGCGACTGCCCGCTTGGGAAGCTCTTTGCGCGACTGAGTGACGACGCGATGAAGACCCTGGGTAGTACGACGCTCGCCGATGTGGAACTGCCTCTGAAGGAGTGACCGGACGCGCGTGAATCGACCCGCATGCCTCTGCAGCCGGTGTTGCGGTGTCGGAACGCGGAGTAGATTTGTGGCCGGGGGCGGTGTGTGCAGGTATTGGCAAGGGCTTCACCCCGGTGAGAGAAGTTCCTTCAGCCGCTCCCGGTCGGGCATCCCGCAAGGCGGGACCCGGACCACAACACAAGAAAGCACAGGGCCGCCTCCCGGATGGAAGGCGGCCCTGCCGTACCTTTGTGGTCAGCCGTCTGTGGAGCGCTGTCCGGGGCTGACTAGTATCCGTGCCAGCCGCCGGCTGCCCACCTCAGCAGCCTGAAGAACCAGTCGAGCACCGTTTCGCCATCGCCGCCACTTGCGGCGAGCGCGACAACCGGAGACGTGAGGACGACGAGGAGTGCGAGGTTCGTCCTAACCAGAGCTCTCTTCACTGTGCCCACCTCCTCTCAGGTCGAAAGAATCCGGAACCCAGCTTCCGTATCCAGCCGGGAGTGAGTTCTCCGGAAACCTCACAGCGGCCAGATAGCCGCCACTTCTTGCCTTCGCGTACCGAGTGGAATCCGGCGTCAACACGACCCTCTGCTCCCTGGTGCTGAACACCTCCATCTCCTGCGGGCTGTCGGTCAGCAGGACCTCGGTGCTCTCGATCTCGTTGCCACCGTACCGGAAAACAAAACTGGTGCTCTCATCGAGCACCAGTCGTCCGCCTTCTTCTATGTAGATGACGCAGATTATGTAGTCGTCGGGGTTAGTTCGCACCCTGGTATGAAGCCTGAACCCTCCGGCCGCCTCAAGACGCAGCACCTCCCTCCCAGCGTGCGTCTCGGCCAATGCAGAGGGCCACGTCTCCTCCTCGATCACGATCTTGTGTTTGAAGCTGGCGCTGACGCCGGGGCGAACGTCGCCGGTGATGGATGGCTCGCTCCCGGCCTGTGCGCAGACCGCGGACATCAGCAGGAGCATCATTGTGAGAGTGTGCGGTTTCAAACCTCCTCCGGGTTCGTGTGCGAACCGCGCCTCATGTCATTCACTCATGCACCAATGCATTCGCCATGCCAACGAGCTACTGGGCACGCGGCGCACCGGGGCTAACCTCGTGCGTCCAGCGTGATTGAGCGGTGTGGAATCCTGAGGGGTCTGCTATTGGGATATGAGGAGTGTCAACCCGATTGACGATATGATTCGCAGTTCATATTTCATTGGCAAGCACATGCGACCGGCGTAGCCTACGCTACCACGCTCAAACAGAGAGACCCGGCCTCGCACAGACCGGGTCTCTTCGTTCACCAATCGCGCACATCTTGCCGGCGGCGCTCGCGTCTCGCGGGCTACTCGTACCGCAGCGCGTCGATCGGATTCAGCATAGCGGCCTTG
>JBDRTQ010000183.1:0-3144 GCA_043823885.1 Candidatus Eiseniibacteriota bacterium
TCGAACGACTCGATGATCCTCAAGTCCGCCGGGATGCGGTCTCCGGCCTCCACGTGGACGATGTCTCCCGGCACGAGCTTCTCCTGGGAAACCTCCGACAGCTCGCCGTCCACCATTACCTTGGCCGGTGAACTGATGAGTCTCTTGAGGCTGTCGACTATCCGCTCGGCCTTGTACTCCTGCACGAAACCGATGATCGCGTTGACCACCACGATGGCGATCATGACGGCCCCGTCGCGCACACTTCCGATGGTGAACGAGATGACGGCGGCAATGATGAGGATCAGGACCAGAAGGTCCTTGAACTGCGACAGGAAGAGCAACCACCTCGGCATCTTGATCTCGGCCGTGAGCTCATTGGGGCCGAACTCCTTCGCCCGTTTCTCGGCCTCCTGCCTTGGAAGACCCTTGGGCGTAGTGCCGAGGGAGTCCAGAGCCTCCTGGACCGTCATCTGGAAGTACTGGCGTTCAGGCATGCGTGAGTTTTCCTTGGTGGGATGTACGGAAATCGGTCGTCTATCAGACCGATAAACGACCGAAGACCACAAGTCAAGTGCGCGAGGCAAAACGCAGTTGCGATCCGCCGAATTGCGCCTATGGCCGGCTGCTAACCCTCTTCCACAAGCACGGCAGTCCCGTACGCCAGGAGCTCCGCCGCGCCCTGCATCATGCTCGCGGTGGTGAATCTCAGGGCGACGACCGCGTTCGCGCCGAGCGCCTCCGCCTCTTCGATGAGCCGGTCGAGGCTCTGCTCGCGCGACTCGGCGACCATCTTAGTGTACTCGGAGATCTCACCGCCCACGAGACCCTTGAGACCCGCCAGGATATCCTTGCCCACGTGGCGCGCCCGGATGGTGTTGCCTTTGACCAGGCCGAGCGTTCTCACCACTCGCTTCCCCGGAATGCTGTCGGTGGTCACGACGATCATCGCTCGACCTCCTTGTATCTTTCGGACCTGCCCACGTTGACTCTTTCACGGAGGACGCTGATCAGCAGCATCAACACGCCGACGACCGGCAGCGCGATCAGAAACTTCGTCAGGCTGCCTGTGGTCGGGTCCGTAATGAAGAGGTAGACGCCGTAGGCAGCCCAGATCAGCACCCCCATGATGACGAGGCCCCATCCGGCGCCCCGCTCTATCTTTGCATAGACACTCGGCCAATACTTCATCATTTCCTCCTGAGACGGTTTCGGCAGTTCGATCTCTCCGACAAGCTCTGACAGCTTCGTGTGCTCGTCGAATTCGCGTCTGCAGTCGGCGCACTCGGCCAGGTGCGACTCGAGTTCCTCGCGATCGGCCGCGCAGATCTCGCCGTCGAGACTGGCCATCATCAGTTCTTTGAATCGTCCGCACGCCATCATCGTCCTCCCCGCCCGCCGCCGGCGCCGCCACCCGATCCCGGATCCTCGCCCTCGGTCATGTAACACGTCAGTCTGACCTTGAGCGCCTGTCGGGCAGCGTAGAGCCTCGACATCACTGTCCCGATCGGACACCCGAGCACGCCGGCCATCTCCTTGTAGGAGAGCAGCTCGAAGTGTCTCAGTAGAAGGATCTCCCTGTGCACCGGCGCCAGCTTGTCGATCTCGGCACGAACGAGCGCCCTCATCTCTTTGCGTTCGAGGGTCGTCGACGGGTCCGGCGCGCCGCCTGCGACGTCGAACCCGTATTCCTGTGCCGCATCCAGCGAACTCTCTCTTCTGGTCTTCCTCCTTCGAAGGAAGTTGAAACAGGTGTTCCTGAGGACGGCGTAGAACCAGGGGTAGAAATCAGCTCCGTCTTTGAACGTACGCATGGCCTTGAACGCCTTGACGAAGGCCTCTTGCGAGAGATCCATCGCGTCGTCGGGACTACCGACGAACCCGAGGGCTATCATGTAGGCCCTCTCTTTGTAGCGTTCGACCAGCTCGCCGAACGCATCGATGTCCCCGCGCTTGGCCTTCAAAGCAAGCTCGGCATCGTTCTGCTCGAGCCCTGCCTGCAAAGCTTGCCCAACGTCACGCACCATCGAAGCTCCCCCGGGACGGCGCCGTCCAGGAATAGATACGCGAAAGGGCGCCGGGTATTCGCCCGCTTACAGAGATCGCGCGGGCCGCGTTCGGCCCGCCCTCATACAGTGAACCACAGTCACGGTCGAAAGGCCACTAGAAGCAGACGTCGACTTCGATGTCGACGCTGTCGGCGGCGGTTGCCACCCTCTCGGAGAGCGCTGGAAGGTAGGTTGCGGGGTTGCGACTGACGGCGTCGAACGTGTCGAGTCGCTCGGGGAAAGCAGTCGCGATCAGGGAGCGCACGTTGCCTCGGACCTTGGGGTAGAGGTTCATGGCGTCGACAAGCACGCGCGTCGCGCCCGCCTGCGCCATCGCCATGAGCACTTCACCGATCTCCCGCTCGCCGTCCGTGAACCCGGGCAGCACCGGCCCGAAGAAACCCCACACGGGGATGCCATCACGGGAGAGCTCCCGCATCGCGGCCAGGCGTCTGGATGGAGACGGCGCGCGTGGCTCGAAGGACAGCGCCAGCTCCCGGTCGAGGCACGATATGCTGATGCCCACGTTCGCCCCGGGAAGCTTCGCGAGCACGTCGGTGTCCCTGGTGACAAGGTCGGATTTGGTCAGGACGCCCACCTCGAACCCGTCGGCGCCGACGAACTCCTCGAGACACGCCCTGGTGATGCCGCGGTGTTCTTCCACCTGCTGGTAGGCGTCGCAGACCGTCCCGAACGTGACGACGCCGGGACTCTTGCGGGGAATCTCCCGGCGCAGAACGTCCGGCGCGTTCTCTTTGATGCCAACGAACGTGCCCCACTCGTCCTTGATGTCGCTGAACCGTGCCATGAACGTGGCGTAGCAGTACACGCACCCGTGCTCACAGCCGAGGTACGGGTTGACGGCGTAGTCGATGGAAGGAATCTTCGACGCCGTCATCAGGGTCTTACACTGCATCGGGAAGACGCGCGGGCTCATTCTAGCCGCCGAGGTCGTATGCCACGACCTTGTCTTCGAAAGACGCGGGAACGATTGCAGGCTCGGTGGCCATGTTGAACTCGCGCGTGACGGGCATGACCATCTCTCCACCGGTTGACACCGGCAGCTGCGCTACTCTCTGGTCCGGTCCTTCTCCATGAGTTCCTTGATCTTGCGCTC
>JBDRTQ010000184.1:0-8357 GCA_043823885.1 Candidatus Eiseniibacteriota bacterium
TCCCAGGTGATAGCCGGGCACCGCTACGCGGGCGTCGAACAGGCGGCCGACTTCACGATACTGGGCGCGTCCGGCGAAACGATCCGCCTCGCCGATCTCCGCGGCAGGATCGTCCTGCTGAACTTCTGGTCCTATGGGTGACCGCCGTGCCGTGCGGAGTTGCCGCACCTGAACGGACTGGAAGAGGAGTTCGCCGGCGAGCCGGTGACGCTCATGGCCCTGCTCTCGGGACGACTGACGCGGAAACTGGCGACGTTCGTGGAGGAGTGCGGGGTCGCCCACCTCGTGAGTGAGGACGTAACTGGTGAGATCCGGGACAGCTACGACGTGCTGAGCGTGCCGACCACTGTCATCATCGATGGCATGGGCCGGTTGATGTTCAGGCACGTCGGCTTCGAGGATGGACTCGAGGAGCAGTTCACGAAGGAGATCGAGACGCTGCTGGCATGGAGGACGGAGACGTAGCCTGGTCGCCCCTCATTGCCGACCCTACCGGACGGCCTTGAAGGCCAGGCAGACGACGTTGTTCCCGAACCCGCCGAAGTTGCAGGTGAAGCCGACACGCGCGCCCTTGACCTGACGCTCGCCGGCCTCCCCGCGCAGCTGGTGCACGATCTCGTGGGCCTGCGCGAGGCCCGTCGCGCCCACCGGGTGGCCCCTGCCCTTGAGGCCGCCGGAGACGTTGATGGGGAGCTTGCCGCCGAGCGCCGTATCACCGCGCTCGAGGGCCAGGTGTCCCTCGCCCTTCGGGAAGAACCCGCACTCTTCGCTCTCGACGATCTCGAGGATGGTGAAGGCGTCGTGGAGCTCCGCGACGTCTACGTCCGCGGGAGTGAGGCCCGCGCGCTCGAACGCCATCGCGGCCGCGCGCCGGACCGCCAGAAGGTCCGTGGGGTCCTCGCGCTCGTGCACCGCGTGTGTGTCGGTCGCCTGGCCGACGCCGGCCAGCCTGATGAGCGGCCGGTCGACCTTCCTGGCGACTTCCTCGCTCGCCAGTATCACGCACGCGCCGCCGTCCGAGACCGGACAGCAGTCGAAGAACCGGAGCGGTTCCGAGACGTACGGGTTGTTCGTCATCGCCTCCGGCGAGTCGAGGATGCCCTCCAGCGATATCTTCTGCTGGAGGTGCGCGAACTTGTTCTTGAGCGCGGCGTTCTGGTTCTTGACGGCGACCATCGCGAGGTGCCGCTCGGCCACGCCATACTTCTCCATGTAGAGGCGCGTGAACATCGCGGCCAGCGAGGGCAGAGTCACACCGTAGATGTGCTCCGCGAGGGGGTGCGTCAGGGTCGCAACGAAGTCGGTCGCATCGAGGTTGTTGACCTCGCGCATGCGCTCGGCGCCCGTGACCATCACGGTGTCGTGAAGTCCGGACGCGACGGCCATGTAGCCCGTCTTGACCGCGGAACCGCCCGAGGCCGGGCCGTTCTCGATGGTCTCAGCGCCTGCGGGCGTCAGACTGAGCGTGTCGACGACCGCGCTTGCCAGCCCCGTCTGATGATTGACGCGCCCGCCGCCCATGTTGGCGACGTAGAGGTGGTCGATCTCCCGCGTGCCGGCGTCCTTCATGGCCAACATGGCCGGGTAGGCCGCGATCTCCGAGAGCGGATACTCCAGGCGCGTGAAGGACGTGATGCCGATGCCGATGACATAGACGTCGCGCATGGTCACACCTTCCCTTCCTGCTTCCAGCGCTGGAGCACCAGAGCGGTACCAGTCGGGTCGTACTTGGCGCGCGTCGCCGCGAGCAGGTCCTCGGGCGGCGTCGGCGGGTCCGACGGCGGCAGGATGGCGGCCTTGGCCTTGGCTAGCAGCTCGTCGGGGACGGGACGGCGTCCTACGACGAGCGTTTCGCGCGCACGATCGAAAAGCTCTTTGGTGAGCGCCCACGAGGGCACGCCACCGAGTTCGTGTGCGATGTCGAAGCGCTTCTCGAGGTTGTACTCTATCATCCAGCGTCGGAATCCGATGGGCGACTCGGCGACGATGAGCACTTCCTTCTGGCCGAGGATGTCGATGTGGTACTCCATCTTCGCCGCGAACGCGTGCGCGCCGATCCTGAGTCCGCGCCGCATCGCCAGCGTGTGTAGCGACATGCCGACGTCCTTGTTGACCATCCGCCCGTTCACCACCGCACACAGCTCGCCGTCTATCTGCGCGACGAGCACGTACTCGTCCTGCATCCGGTGCGCGTAGAACGCGAGCAGCTCGGCGTAGACGCGCGCCGCGACGACGTCGTAGAAGTCGCGCTCGACCCAGACGAGCGGCGCCACGTGCGGCAGGATCGACGGGATCTCGTCGCGCGTCACCTGGCGGATGACCATCTCCTCGCCGCTCGCGACGGTCATGTGCTTCGCGGGGAAGGGCGGCATCGGGTTGTCTACTGGACGCAGTATCTTCTCTAGGTCTACGGGCATCGGCACCTCCGTGTCTATCGTCCTGTGTCAGCTGCGGGTGTGGACAGCGCCTCTGGCTTGTCGAACACGAGCGGATTCGCGGGATCGGCAGCCCACTCCTGGAGTGACGCCATGTATACGGCGACATCGGTGAAGCCGAGCCTGGTCATGATGAACGCGTTGGCTGACGCCGCGACTCCGGCACCGCAATAGGTAATGACCCGGGCTTCGCGGTCGCCGGCGAACATGGAGGCAAGCTCGTCATGCGGCCTGTAGCGGCCAGATTCGTCGAGGAGCGCTATGGTGGGGATGTTGACGGCACTGGGGATGTGGCCGGCCCGCTCGTACATAACCATCTTCCCCTGGAAGTGTGGTTCGTGCATTGCGTCGATGAGGGAGACCGCGTCGTCGTCAATGGCGGCGTACACCTCGTCTCGGTCGGCTACCAGCGCCGGCCGGACGGCCGGGGTCAGTTGCCTAGGCTGCTCGTCCGCCGGCTCTATCGACAGCGGCCGCTCCTCGGTGGTCCAGGCCTCCAGCCCGCCGTCTAGCACCGCCGCCTGGTCGAATCCGACCCAACGCAGCATCCACCAGACTCGGGCGGCCCAGACAGAGTTGAGCCCGTCGTACAGCACCACTCGGGAATCGTCGCCGACACCAAGCGCGGCCATGGCAGCGCAGAATCGCTCCGGAGTTGGCAGCGCGAACTCAAGAGAGCTGCTGGTGTCGGAGAGATCCCCTTTGAGATCAGCGAATCCGGCGGAAGGAATGTGATCAGCCTCGTAGTCGGCCCTGCCGCTCACCGATCGGAAACCGCCACCTTCGTCCGGCTCCATGCGGACGGTGCAGTCGAGCACAACCAGGTCCGGATCCTCGAGGTGCTGGCTCAGCCACTCCGTCGTTACGAGCGTGTTCATCCCGTCATCGACGGCGAGGTCAACCGGTGACTCCGACCTCGCACCGACAGCAATAAGCATCAGCGCGGCAATGAGAATGAAGAGCCTGCGTGGACCGTGGTGGAATGACATCATGTCCTCCATTTCTTGTGCTATGCAGAGCCTGGAGCCGCCCAACCAGGAACCAGCCCGCGGCGGTTCTCAATGCTACCAGACTACTTCGATTTCTTCCACTCCTCGTCACGGATGCCGCGGCGTTTGATGACGTTGTGGACGAAATCCCTCGACACGTCGAGGAGCTCCGCGGCCTTCGTCTTGTCCTGCCCCGCGATGAGCGCCTCGAGCACCGCCTCCCGCTCGGCTTTGGCCAGCTTCGCGGTCTTCTGACGCGCCCAGCTGATGACGGTCGTCGCTTCGTTCCGCCTTCCGGATAGGTCCTCGGCCGTCAGGACCGGCCCCGGCGACATGATGCAGGCGCGCTCGACGACGTTCTTGAGTTCGCGCACGTTGCCCTGCCACTCGCGCTCTCGAGATACATCACGGCCTCGGGCGACAGTTCGTACGGCTCGGGCATCGCCGCGGTGAATGCCCCGAGGAAGTGCACGGCGAGCGGCCGGATGTCCGCCTTCCTCTCGGAGAGCGGCGGAATGTGTATCCTCACGAGGTTCAGCCGGTAGAACAGGTCCCTGCGGAAGCGCTCAGCCTCGACGTCCTCCTCAAGGTTGCGGTTCGTGGCGGCGATGACACGGATGTCGACCAGTTTCTCCTTCTGCCCGCCCACGCGCCTGACCTTGCTCTCCTCCACCACCCTGCGGATCTTCGCCTGGATGCTCGCCGGCATATCGCCGATCTCGTCCAGGAAGAGCGTCCCGTGGTGCGCCGCCTCGCAGACGCCGGGCTCCCTGCGGTACGCGCCGGTGAACGCGCCGCGCTCGTGCCCGAAGAGTTCGTTGTCCGCGAGCTGCTCCGTGATGCCGGCGCACTCGACCACCATGAACTCCTGACTGGCCCTCCCGCTCCTCTTGTGGATCTCGTACGCCACGACGCCCTTCCCCACTCCCGTGTCCCCCGTTATGAGAACGGTGTGGTCGGATTCGGCCGCCCGCGCGGCCATATCGACCACCTGGCGCATCTCGTCGCTGGCGTAGATGAGGTTGCCCCAGGCCCTGTCGAGCTCCGCCCGCATCGCGCGATTGGCAAGCAACGCGCGGTTCTTCCTGAGAGCCGCGTCTATGACCACCCTGAGATCGCCCGGGCGCGCCGCCTTGTGGACGAAGTAGAAGGCGCCCAGTTCCTGCGCGCGGAGCCTCGCGAGCACGTCGTCGGTCTCCGTCCACATGACGACCGGGAGATACGGGTTCGCGTCCTTGATGGCCGGGAGGAGTTCGAACCCCAGGGGCTCGCCGGCGAAGTCGAGGTCCAGGAGGATGACGTCGGGATCCTCGACGTCGCACATGCTGAGAACGTCGTCGGGGTTCGCGACGGACACGCAGTCGAAGTCCCTGGAGAGGACGGCTACCGCGTCCTCAAGGAACGGTCTGTCGTCATCGACCAGGAGCAGCTTGCTCTTCGGGGCTGTGTCGTCAGACATCCGATTCTCCAGTGTTGGGTATCCAGTGCGGGATGGTCAGGAGGAATGTCATACCCTCCCCGGGGGCGGTGCGTTCTATGGTGAGGTCCCCTCCGTGCTCCTGCAGTCGCAGGCGGGAGTTCGGCATGCCGAACCCTCCGTCGCGTTCGTCGTCCTTCGCTTCGAAGATCCTGCGGGCGGTCGTCTCGTCCACTCCGGCGCCGGTGTCGCTGATACGGACGGAGCACATCTTGCCGTCGGTCGCGGTCTCGATGGTGAATACGCGCTCCTTCGATGACCGCATGGCGCGGACGGCGTTCGTCACGAGATTCTCCAGGATGAACCGAAACTCGAAGGACCAGAGAGCTATGGCGTCGCGCTCGGGCGGCACCCCGCGGGTGCGCTTGACGCGGACACCGGCCTCGGCAAGGTCCTCGCGCTTCTCGCCGAGTATGCGGTCGATCGACCGCGTGAGCGAGCACCCGGGGTTGGCCTGCACGAGCGCCCATGCCCTGTCGGCGGCGGTGGCCAGCTGGTCCCGTCCCTCCTTGATGGCCAGGAGCTGCTGCTTGAGCACGGGAGGCTTCGGAGTCGCGCCACTCAGAATGGCTGCTATCGCGGTCCTCATCCGCTCGGCCGCGCGCGACATCTGCCCGGCCTCATGAACGATGAACCCGGCGCTCTTCGCGAGGGAGAGCACCACCGCGACGCGCGGGTAGGTCGTGTCCGTGAAGTCGTCCCCGCGCGACCGGAGCCGCCCCCTGAGCATCGCGTATCTCTCTTCGTCGTCCAGGCTGTCCACCATCTCCTGAGAGAGATACGCGACCTTGGTCACGCTCTTGCGCGCCGCGTCGACGACGCCGTCGCTGGGCACGCCCTCGCCCGCCCCGTGCAGAAACTCCATGAGCGCGCGGATGAGGTCTTCGATGGCGGAACCCGCGACCGGCCGCGGGGGCTTCGCGGCGACCTGCGCGCGCACGACGGCGAACGCGGCGAGCGCGCCTCCCGCGAAGAGGGACGGGTTCAGGCCCGTGTTGCCGATGAGCTTCCAGGCCCACGCGCCGGACACGAGGAGCAGGATGGCACCTGCGCCGGACACCACCAGACCCGCGGTCCTGCGCGCGCACTCGACGGCGACCCACATTCCCAGCGCGGCCAGCACGAACGCAGCGAGCAGGAGCGACCTGCGTCGGTTGGCGAACAGCACGAAGTCGCGAAGCCGCGAGGACAGCTCGATGAGGTTCCCGCGGTCGCCGAGCACCGCCGCGGCCGCGCGCGCGGTGGTCGCGTGCTCGATGGCCTCGTCGACCTCTCCCGAAGCGAAGGCGTCCGCGGCGGCACGGGAGCCGTCGGCAAGCGTCTTCCTGAGCTTCTCCTCGTTGCTGACGTAGAAGGTGATGAAGGAGCGCTCGAGCTCGTAGCCACCGTCAGTGGGCGCGGCGCCCGCCATGAAATCGGGCATGTCCAGGCACCTGCGGACGGAATCAGCATCGGCGGTGCCCACGCGGTAGGTCCGCGTACCGACCACTGCAAGATCCACCGCCTCTCCCCCGGCGAAGTCGCCGGAAAGAAGCACTACCCCCGTGACGGGCGAGTCATGGTCCCACAGGGGCCTGAGGGCCATGTCGTAGACGGACAGGTTCCGCCCGTCGCCCTGCACGGCGATGAAGTTGCTGACGCGCGTGATGTTCGTGACGGGAGACGCGTGGTCGCTCATCGCGAACACCTTCCCCTTGGGATCCACCAGGGCGACCCAGCCGACATCGTGAGAGGGCGTGAGCGGGACCGTGCCTCCCATCGCGACCACCGAGTCCGCGATCGAAGTGACAACGGAGATCCGGCCTGGAGCGGTCACCGTGCGCGAGACCCACACGGAGTCCGGATCCATCACCCTGAGCTCGAGTGTCCGGGCCTCGTCGAGCACGCGCCCGACGACCACACGGGCGGTCTCGTCGGCGAGGTCGGTGCGCTCGTCGATCTGAGTGTTTACGCCCCCGGCGCCGGCGCACTCGATGATGCGGGGTCCGGCGACCACGGTCTCCCTGTCCGAGAGAGCGGTCACTGCGAGGCCGGGCACTCCGTCTATCACAGGCTCGACCCTGGGAAGCAGCGTGCGCGTCTCGACGTTGATGCGCATCGCCGAGTCGTTATCGAACAGAACGGGATGGTCCACACCTCCGGTCACGTACGCGCCCGGGACGGCACGCCGGTCGCGCGTGGCCTTCGCGAACCTGTATCGTCCGCTGGGCGACGGGAGTGCCACGCGCCCGGCGACGGTCATGTCGCTGAACCCGATACTGAAGAGCTCGGCGCCCCGGACCGCGAGCAGCGCGAACTCGTTGGCGCTGCCGGCGGCGCGGCCGACCCGGCAGGCGATGACGGCGTCGATGGGACCGCTGCCGGGGAGACTGATGATCCGAGGGATCACGCTTCCCGCGGTCTCGTGGAACGACACGATCTCACCGTTCGCGAGTCCCACGACGAGTTGGTCTCCATCGCGCAGCGGCACCGCGCAGGCGCAGGTGGGAAGGTCCTGCGTCGCAGGAAGAACGGCGCGCTCCATCAGCTCGGGCACACCGGCGCGGGCCGGAGCGCACGGGACGAGGAACACCGCGGCGCAGACGGCGAGCAGTGTCGCGAGCTTGAGGATCTTCGACCGCCTCATCGCGTCTCACTCCCGGCAGGCTGGACCTTGAACACGTAGAGGCCGCGGCCGCCGTTGCTCAGAAGCACTTCCCTGACGCCGTCACCGTCCATGTCGACGGGAAAGATGTCGATCTTGAGGGAGGCCGGCGCATCGAACGGGCCCTGATCGAGGCCCCACTCCTCCGGCCGCACCACCACCCGGGCCTCTTCCCTGAGGTCGCTGTCGAGGACAATGAGGTCCGCCCTGGGAGGGGTCAGCGTGGCGCGCGCGTGCGCTCTCCACTGGATGTGAGCCCAGGCGACACACAGAGCCAGCGTCTCGATGTCGCCGTCGCCGTCCACGTCGAACGCGGCGAGCGGGATGACCCGTCGATAGAGCTGCTCGACCTCGATGGCCCGGATGTCCGGGACCGTCATAGTAGTGTGCGACCAGTTCGGGATGCGCGTGAAGTCGACGGTGTCCGTGAACCCCGCAACCACGTCAAGGTCGCCGTCGAGCATGATGACCGAGCCGTCGGGGCCGCCCGTAACGATCTCGCTCGCGCCGTCACCGTTGAAGTCGGCCACGGCGATACCGTAGAGCCCGCCCAGGTCGGAGCGCTCGGCGAGCGTCCTGCCGCTGGCCGAGAGCACCGAAGCGTAGCCCATGTCCATGTGCTGGCCGCTGCTGCACACCGCCACGACCTCGGGGCAGCCGTTGCCGGTGACGTCGGCTGCGGCGGCTAACACGCCGATGTGCACGCCGACGAAACGCTTCTTCCACAGGATGTTGCCGGACTGGTCGAGGCAGAGAGCGTAGCAGCTCCCGGCGTCGGTCGTGCCCGCGCCGCTCACGCCGTTCTCGGGGCT
>JBDRTQ010000185.1:0-3942 GCA_043823885.1 Candidatus Eiseniibacteriota bacterium
TGGCCGAGAACGCATTCGTGGAGCGAGGCTTCAAGAGCGTCGAGCTAGACGTGGTCATCCGGGAGGGTGACCTGTGGACCGCGATCGCCCGCGTCGACGCCGACCGGAGCGTATACCGGCCGGGCGACGAGGTCAGACTCCGCGTGTTTCTGCGTCCCAGGCGCGGCGAGCCGTTCGAGCGCGAGATGTCGTTGCGCCTGCCCGACTCGCTTCCCTCGGGGACCATCACCCTGCGGGTCGGAGACGCCGCGTCGTTCCCTCTGTGGGAGCGCGATCGGCTGGGGTTCGGGTCCGCGCCGCGGAGCTACGAGCAGCTTCTGGAACTCATCCGGCGGGCCAGGCCCGGGAACATCGTGATCGCACAGCTGCTCTCCGACAGCCCCGGCCTCTCGCTGTCGGGTGTGGAGATGCGCGGCGCCCCCGGAAGAGCGGGCCTCGCGATGGCGTTGAGCGCCACGAGCGGCGCCGTCGATCCGTCCGCGCTCTCGGTGCTCTGCGAGCGCGAGTTCGCGGTGGAGAACCAGGTCGTCGGTTTCTTCGAAATGACCGTTCACGTCGAGGGAGAGTAGCAGCGCGGGTCCTCACGAGCCCGGGGAGGCACGATGCAGAGAGCTACCACGAGCAGCCGCGCACACGCGCTGCTCCTTGTCGGAGCGGTGGCCGCCGCGGTCGTGTTCGCGTCAGCGCCTGGCGCGCTGGCGGTATCGACGTCCTTCTGGACGACGGACACGTTCGCGACCGCTGAGGGTGGGCGTCTGGACGGAACCAGCGTTCTGCACGACGGGAGGGTAGTGCTGTCGTCCGAGTTTGAGGTGGTGGACTCGGGCGAAGCGCAGTACGTGTGGGCGGGTGAGAGCGTGCGGGGTGGCGCCGTCGTGGTCGTCGCAGGGACTCCGGGGCGGGTGCTCAGGCTGGGCGACGGCGATCCGGTCGAACTCCTGAGCCTCGAGACGGCCGACCTCACCGCGATGGCGGTCTCGCGCTCCGGCGACGTCTTCGTCGGCACGGCTCCGGGCGGCGAGGTCTACGTCATCACGCCGGACGGAGAAAGCAGGCTCTTCTTCGAGACTGGCGAAGGGTACATATGGAGCATGGCCCACTCGCCTGACCACGGACTGCTGGTCGGCACCGGCGACGCGGCGAAGGTCTACGCCGTCGACGAGAACGGGTCGGGGACCGTCATCTACGAATCGAACGACGCCAGCGTGTCCGCGCTGGCGGTGCTTGACGACCGCGTGCTCGCGGGCACCGGCATCGACGGTCTCCTTCTGGACATCACGCCGGGGCGGGACCTCCGCGTGCTGTGCGACACGAGCTACGACGAAATCTCAGGCGTTGTCCGCGGCGCGGACGGCGCGGTCTACTTCTCGGCGACCAGCGTGTCGCTCGAGGACGTGCTGGACGACAGCGGCGACTACGGCTCGGGCTTCGGTGACGGAGCGGTCTACCGGATAACGCCTGCCGGCAGCGCCGTCGAGCTGTGGCGCTCCCCGGACACCCCGGTCACTTCGCTCGGGCTCTCTCACGACGGCTCCGTTCTGGCCGGCACAGGGTCGGGCGGTCTCGTCTACGCCGTCGGTCCCGATGGGACTGCCGACCTCGTCGCTAAGCTCTCCGGCGAGGAGGTGCTGTCGATACGGGGAACCGACGACATCATCGTGACCGCGGGCGCGCCCGGCGCGGTCTACCGGCTGGGACGGGGGGCCGTCGAGTCGGGGGAGTCCGAGTCGGAGGTGTTCGACGCCCGCTCCAACTCCGCGTGGGGTGAGCTGTCGTGGACGGTGGACGTGCCGGACGGGGCAGGAGTGGAGTTCTCCGCCAGGTCCGGCAACACCGCCGACGCCGATGAGACCTGGAGCGACTGGAGCCCCGTGTCGGGGACCGGCGGCGGACAGGTCACCTGCCCGCCGGCGAGGTTTCTCCAATGGAAGGCCCGGCTGTCGAGAGGCTCGCGTGGGGCCGGCCCCGAGCTGCTCAGCACGACGGCGGCCTACCTGCGGGAGAACCTCCCGCCGCTCATCTCAGCGGTCACCGTTCACGAGCCGGGCGATATCGTGAGCGGACCGGCCGGCGGAACGAACGCGGCCTCGGCGTCACAGACGCTTCCGGGTGGAGTGGAGGTGACCTATTCGGTCGGCAACGGGGCGCCCTCCGACCGGGAACTCCCCGTACTTCTGCGCGGGATGACAACCGCTTCGTGGGACGCGCTCGACCCCAACGGCGACGCGCTGACCTTCGACATCTTCCTCAAGGCGGACGACGAGAAGGACTGGAAGCTCATGGAGGAAGGCGTGTCCGGAAGAACCCTCCACACGTGGGACACGCAGTCGATGACAGACGGTGTCTACCGGTTGAAGGTGACTGCGACCGACCGGCTATCCAACCCGAAGGAGTCGGCGATGACGGCCTCGGCTGCGAGCCAGCCTTTCACCGTCGACCACACGCCGCCGGAGTTCTCCAGGATCGACGTCTCGTCGACCTCAAACGGGATGACGGTCAGCGGCGTCGTGGAGGACACGGCGAGCCGCGTGATGTTCGTCGACGTGTCCGTCGACTACGGACCCTGGACGCCCGCGTTCGCCGAAGACGGCATGTTCGATTCGCGGGGCGAGTCATTCCGGCTGGTCGTAGAGGGGCTCGAGGACGGGGAGCACACGGTGTCCGTTCGTGCGGCAGACCGCTCGGGTAACCCGGCCGTCGTTCGCAGGCTGTCGCGCTAGTCACATGCACCGGGGCGGGGTGCCCAAAGCGCCCCGGAGGCCCCAGGGGAACCGCGCTGGCCGGGCTTCCCGGTCCCGCGAAACCCCCGCAGGGAGTCCTGAGTCACATACACGTGGACCTGCAGGCAGGGTAGGGGCTCCAGCGGCCCCGTCAGGAGATGACAAGGGTGAATTGCTCCGCCAACAGAAGACTGATGAACGAGAAGCTGGACGGGAGTATCTCGTCCGCGGACGCGCGTTCGCTCGAGGCGCATCTCTCTTCGTGTGCCTCGTGCCGCCGCGACTGGGCGATGCTCGTCGCTGTGGACAGGGTCCTGGCCGATGCGCCTCTCGACCGTGCGCCGGCCGGGTTCGAACGGTCGGTCATCAGTGAGATAGTCCGGCGCGTGGAACTCCGTCGCCGTATCGATTCCGTCGTCATCCCGACCGCATGCGGCGTCGCGGCCATCGGGGTCGGGTACGGGGTCCATCGCGTCGTCAACTGGGAGGCCGCGCGCTCGTTCGTCCGCGGGATCGGCGAGGCCGCGAACGGTGTTCTGGCTCCGCTCGCCGAGCCGCTGGCGGAGACGCCCGACTTCGTGACAACCTGGTCACAGGAGCCGAGGGCCGTAGGCGCCATGCTTGCCCCGGCCGTCGCCGCGGTCGTCTTCCTCGGCGTCAGCGCCATCCGAACCGTCAGACCATCCACTCACCAGTGGCGCTAGAGGTTCCGCGCCAGTGTCGCTCGAGGCCGTGCGGCGAGCTGCCGTAGGCAGAGGTCCCGTGCGGCGAACTGCCGTACGCAGAGGTCCCGCGCGGCGAACCACGCGGGACCTTTGACGATTCCCGTCAAGACTGTTCTGTCGTTCTACTCGTCGTCCCCGGCGACGATCCTGACCGATCCGTCGGTCGGCGGGGCGAAGGTCACAGGCTCGCCGTTCTGCTTCTCATCTCCCACGATCTTCCTGCGGATCGAGTAATAGACAATGAGAGCGATGCCAACGAACATCGGGACGAGCGAGCCGGCCATGGCCTCGTGCAGGATGCCAAGCGAAATGAAGCTGAAGAGGAGCGCTATCCCGACGGCAGTGAAGAGGATGCCCCAGCCGAGTACGGCCGTTCCTGAGCTCTTCTTGCCGCCGATCAGCTTGTAGTCATAGATGCCCTTCTCGAGCGTTTTCATGTACATCTGCTGCCTGAGCTCCTGGGAGCGGTTGATGCCCTTCATGATGAGCATGATCAT
>JBDRTQ010000186.1:0-4453 GCA_043823885.1 Candidatus Eiseniibacteriota bacterium
CCTCAGATAGTGCTCCAGGCTCTTGTCTTCTTCTGCTGCGCTTCCGTAGTACGACATCTTACGCTTCTTTCTCCTCTTGGTTCCACTCCCCCTCCGACGCCGGCCGTGTGCCGGACCTGGAGGGCGTGGGTACTGCCCTCATGCTGCTTCATCACTACTCAGGCTTGATGGCCACGAAGTGTGTGAACTGGTCCCTCTGTATCATGACCGCGATAGCCTTCTCGCGGCCCTCGAGGTCCTTCATTATGCTCCTGTAGTCGTCCATGTTCTCCACGTCCCGGTCGCCGATCCTTACGATGACATCTCCGGGGGCCATGCCTGCGTCCTCCGAGGGGCTTCCGCCTTCGACGGAGATGACAAAGACACCCACTTCCGCCGGAATCTCGAGTTCAGCGAGCATCGGGTCATCGAGCTCCACTACGTCGAGCCCGAACCACGTGGTCTCCTCTTCCTCTTCTGCGGGCTCGTCTGCAACGAACGTGTCGCGCCGCTCCTCGAGCACCGCGGTCAGCACCTTCGCATGTCCGTCGCGAACGATCCGAACCTCCACCTTGTCACCGGGCGTCACACCGGCGACGACTCCTCTGAACTGAGCCACACCCGTGATCGGAGTCCCGGCGAAACTGGTGACGACGTCGCCCGGCTTGATGCCCGCCTTGTCGGCAGGCGTGCCGGTCTCGACACTGGCTATTATGATGCCCTTGGCATCCCCGAGGTCGCTCGCCTCGGCGAGTTCCCGCGTGATTTCCTGAGGCCTCACACCCAGAAAGCCGCGGACGACCTTCCCGTCGGCGATCAGCGCGTCGGACACGTGCTTGGCCAGGTTGATCGGGATCGCGAACCCGATGCCGTCCGCCTGCGCGTTCACCGCCGAATTGATGCCGATGACCTCACCCTCGATGTTGACGAGAGGCCCGCCGCTGTTCCCGAAGTTGATCGACGCGTCGGTCTGGATGAAGTCCTGGTAGAGCGGTGCGCCGCCCTGAATGTTCAGATCGACCCTGCCCTTTGCGCTTACGACTCCAACGGTGACGGTGCCCTCGAGGTCGAGCGGATTGCCGACCGCAATGGCCCAGTCGCCGACGCGTATCTTGTCCGAGTCGCCCAGACGCAGGACCGGCAGGTTGTCTCCATCGATCTTGATCACGGCGAGGTCCGTGTTCGGGTCCTGACCCACGACCGTCGCCACGAACTCGCGGCCGTCGCTCAGAGTGACCTCTATCTCGCTCGCGCCTCTGACGACGTGGTTGTTCGTCATGATGTATCCGGCGGCGTCGAAGATGAAGCCGGACGCCGACCCGGGCACCTCATACTCCCTGTAGTTCTGTTCGTCACCGCCGCTCCGTCCCCTGTCTCCGAACATGTCACGGAACATGTCCCCGAATGGATCTGCCGAGCGGCGGACGGTGCGCTTGGTGTCGACACTGACGACCGCGGGAAGTACCTCGTCCGCAACCGCGGTGAACGGGCTTCTACCCACGGTGAACGTCGCAGCGGCCGAACCGGTCGGCGATCCCACCTGTGCGACCGAGACCGGCGCGAGGTTCGTGCTCGCCGTGATGACCACACCGAGGATCACCCCGACCAGTATCAGGGTGATGCCACCTGTTACCCAACCCAGAGAACGACCCATGAACAACTACCTCCGGAAAAAGGACCGAAGTAAAGGACCTTGCGATGCGTGATCATCAACACGACCGATTAGACAGTCAACCTCAGGTGTGGTTGAAGGAGGGCAGCCTGCTACTCCGTTGGGGCGTCCGACTCGCGTGAAGTGGCTACACCGCGCGAACTGCCCGCATCGCGCTCGACCTTCGCCTTCTCTATCTCTTTCTCCCACTTCGTAATGTCCCGCCTGAAACCGTGGATCTTCTCAACTGAACCCGCGAGAGATTCGTCGCCAGGAATGGCTGTCTGTTCACCGCTTTCGAACATTTCGAACACCCGACCGCCCATGTCGCCCATGAGTCGCGCGATCTGGCGATTCAGCTTGAGGATCTCGACCTTCGCACGGCCGATCTGCGTGACTTCCTCAGCCTTATCAGAAGCGTAGACGTAGCCATCGACGATAGCGTTCTTCACATCGTCCCAGAGAGGTGCCATGGTTCCTGTACCTCCGTGTTGTCGCGGTCAGGCTGCCTTTGCCTTGCCCGCAGCCTCCTCTGCAGCTATACTCACCGCAGAAAAAACCGTGGATTGCGGCGGGTCGGGTCTGGTGTCGAGAACCCACTAGGTCCCTATTCCGTCGAACCCACGTGATTTGATGCTACTATACTGATAACGTTGCCCCCGGTCAAGCGGTTTCGCAAGTCCGCCGCGCGGGGGACCGACAGTCTCTTTACTGGATGCGTTGCGAGATACCTACGTGCAGGCGCAGCCACTGCAAGGATGTCTGAGGGCTCCCCATCATGACTGCAAGTCCCGGACCACATGGGTCCTCTGTTACTGACCGTATCGCAGACTCCGCTGCAAACCCTGCTGCAGACCCCGTGAGGCCCGTCTATTTCGTGGCCGACGCCCACCTGGGGATCGAGTCGGGGTCCCTCGAGAGAGAGAAGGAGCGGGACCTTGTCGCCCTCCTCTCCCATCTGGGTGGCCGCGCGTCCCTCCTCTACCTGGTCGGAGACACCTTCGACTTCTGGTTCGAGTATCCGCGGGTCAGGCCGACTCAGCACTCCGCGGTCCTGAACTCTCTTGCGGGGCTGGTTGACTCCGGCACCCCGGTGCGGTTCCTGGGCGGCAACCACGACTACTGGGCCGGACGCGGGCTCGAGGAGATGACCGGCGCGACCGTCCACAGGACGCCCGTCTCCGATACACACTTCGGCGCGCGCACATTCGTCGCTCACGGCGACGGACTGCCGGAAGGCGATTGGAGGTACAAGGTCCTCAAGGCGGTCATTCGCAGCCGGCCTGCCATCGCGGGATTCAGGCTGATCCCCCCGGCCAGAGGAGCGAGGATCGCGCGCTGGGCCTCGGGCCTGAGCGAGATCACCCCGGAACGCATCGGCAAGGCCACACCGGCCATGAGGGACTTCCTGGAGAGGAAGCTGGCTGAGGGCTACGACGTGGCCGTCGTCGGTCACGTTCACAAGCAGATGATGTGGAAGTCCGGCGGTGGGACCGCCGTGGTGGTCGGCGACTGGATGAAGCACCGCTCCGTCGTGGAACTCACGAAAGACAGTGTGAGGACACTGAGCTGGGTCGACGGCGCGCTCCGTGAGGAGCCGCCGGAACCTGCCCCGGAGGCATAGAACGATGGGGCCGCCGGCCGGTCGACGCTACAACATGACCCCCAGCGATATCCTGTGGGTGTCGCCCAGTTCGGAATAGAACGGGACGACCGCGTAGTCGAGCCTGAAGTTCTTCACCTTGACGCCCAGCCCCGCCGAGACGTTGTGATTGTCCCACCCGGACCGGTAGCCGAACCTGACCGCCAGCATGCCCGCATACTCATACTCGATGCCGAAGTGCACCTTGGTGGTGCCGTCGGCCGGCATGACCGCGTCCGTTGCGATAACGACGTTGCCGTGCAGGGATTCCACGGGCACCTCGAGAGCCGCACCGAGCTTGTACATCACCGGCAGGTCGAACTGCTCCTCGATGAACTTCATCTGGGGACCCAGATTCTGGACCGTGACCGCCGCCGTGAGGCCCTCGAAGCCGGGAACGCGGTAGCGCCCGCCGAGGTCGACGGCTACCCCCTTGGCGGTCCTCTCGTCGATCTTCTCGTGCAGATACTTGACCGAGCCTCCGACGTCAAGGTGGTCCGACAGCCGTCGCGCGTAGCTTCCTGTGAAGGCGAAGTCGAAGACCCCGAAGTGACCGATCGGCTCGGCCGTCGGGCCGTCGCGCCGCTCGAGGTCGTCCATGTAGAGTCCCACTATGCCGGCGCCTATGGCGTAGTCCCCGTACGACTGCACGCCGCCGACGTACTCGTAGCGGATGTCCTGGAACCACTCGCTGTGCATCAGCGTGATGTCGATGTTCTCCACCCCGAGGATGCCCGCCGGGTTCCAGTAGACGGACGAAGCGTCGCCGCTGACGGCCGTGTACGCGTCGCCCAGCCCTATGGCCCTGGCCCCCACTCCCAGCCTGAGAAACGCGAGACCGGCGGAGCCCTCCTCGGCCGACGCAATGGTCGGCAGCACGAGGCAGATGACACCCAGAATGGCCAGGATGGAACGCTTCATCGGGGACCTCCTGATTGATCTCTCGGCTTGGGGTATTCCGTCGGTCGGCGTTCGGCGTCGCATATGCGCAGCAAACCAGCCTGGACGCACTTCGCAGCGCCGAAGATGACCTCGCCGCTACTGCGCCCGCAAGCTGAGACGTCCTGAACTTGAGTTTAATCAACGCCCCGAGGGGGCGCAAGGTCGTTCTGCCGCCCGGACGGGACGGCTACCCCGAGCTGGAGGGGCGCCGAGCGCCTTCGGCAGGTGCTGGGCAGGGA